>JABDQT010000087.1 GCA_013042165.1 Kiritimatiellales bacterium
CCCTTGATGATGTAATCGGTGTGGAACTTGGCGGGGCGCTCAAGAATGTGATCGCCATCGCGGCGGGCATCAGCGACGGCATGGGATTCGGCGATAACACCAAGGCCGCGCTCATGACGCGCGGTATTGCTGAAATCACCCGGCTTGGAACCGCGCTCGGGGCCAGACCGGAAACCTTTGGCGGGCTCAGTGGCATCGGCGATCTGATGGTCACCTGCATGAGCCGACACAGCCGCAACCGCGGAGTCGGCGAGCGGTTGGGCAAAGGGGAAAGCCTCGAGCAGATCATGCAGAGCATGAAAATGGTGGCCGAAGGCGTCTGGAACTGCCAGGCCGCCAAGGAGCTGGCCGACGAGATGGGCGTGTCGGTTCCGATTGCCGAGCAGGTGAATGCCGTGGTCCACGAAGGCAAGGATCCGCGGCAGGCCATGATGGATCTGATGGCGCGCGCGCCAAAAGCGGAGCAGCGCTGAGTTTTTAATATCGCAGTTTTTGACATCGCCGAAGGGGCGCATTAATGTGCGCCCCTTCAATTTAACCGCACAGGGAGATTTTCGATGAGAGTGAAGGCATTCAAGGCATGGCGTCCGGCCGAGGGCAAAGCGGAGCAGGTGGCTTCGGTTCCATACGATGTGGTGGACACGGCGCAGGCATCGGCGCTGGCCGCCGGCAATCCCGACAGTTTTCTCCATGTGGTGCGGGCTGAAATCGATCTTCCGGATGGCACCGATCCCTATTGCGACGTGGTGTACACCAAGGCCAAGGCAAATCTGCAGCGGCTGATGGACGACGGGGTTTTGATCCGCGAGAGCGAGCCTTCGATCTATCTCTACAGCCAGCAGATGGGCGACCATATCCAGTATGGCATCGTCGCCACCTGTCATGTCGGGGATTATGAAGAGGGTAAAATCAAGATTCACGAAAAGACCCGCCGCGTGAAGGAGGAAGACCGCATTCGCTATGTCGATACCCAGAATGCCAACACCGGCCCTGTTTTTCTGGCCTACCGCGACAGCGAAAAAATCAATGCGGTGGTCGATGCCGCCAGAAATTCTGATCCGCTTTATCAATTCACCGCCGAAGACGGCGTGATTCACACCGTGTGGAAATTCGGCAATGCGAAGGAGCTGGAATCCGCCTTCGGCGAAATCTCCGCTACGTATGTGGCGGACGGGCATCACCGCTCGGCTTCGGCCGCCAAGGTGGGCGCGATGCGTCGCGCGGCCAACCCGAACCATACCGGGGAGGAGCCCTACAACTATTTCCTGGCGGTCATGTTCCCCGAAAGCGAACTGAAGATTCTGGCCTACAACCGGGTGATCCTGTCGCTGCCGGGTGCGCCGGAGGAGTTCTTCGCAGCTCTCGAAGAAAAGTTTGCCGTAGAGCTTAACGATGTTTCGGTGCCCCGCAAGGCCGGGGAAATCTGCATGTATATCAACGGAGCGTGGAGCACGCTGACGCCGAAACAGCTACCTGAGGCCTCCGATCCGGTGGCCGCGCTCGATGTGAGTATTCTTCAGAACGATGTGCTGGCGCCTATTCTGGGGATCGAGGATCCGCGCGAAAGCAACAATATCGACTTTATCGGAGGCATCAAGGGAACGGACGAACTGGAGCGCTGGGTGGACGAGGGGCGGGCTGTGTTGGCCTTTTCCATGTATCCGACGTCGATGGAGCAGCTTTTCGCCGTCGCCGACGCCGGTATGCTGATGCCGCCCAAAAGCACCTGGTTTGAGCCCAAACTCCGTTCCGGCCTGCTGGTCAACACCCTTGATTAGTTTGAAATCCGTATTTTTTTGGCTTGATGTCCAGTATGATTAACTCTATTCGTCTGATCTTATGTTCTCGAACTGTTTTGTGAATGTTCATTAAGCAGAGAACGGGAGAATCAATCCGACAAGGATAAGGAGAAAATCATGAAGAAGTGGTTCATATTGGCAGTTATCGTTTGTGTAGGCGTGGCAGTTCAGGCTGCTGATGGCGAAGGCAAGAAAAAGGGCAAAGGCGGCGGAGATGTCACCAAGGAAGAGTTTGTTGC
>JABDQT010000092.1 GCA_013042165.1 Kiritimatiellales bacterium
ATAAAAGACAGCCTCTTCCAAAGATGGTAGGCCCACTCACTCTTAAGCGACTCAGGCTTTGTACTTGCCGCTTTGATGGAATTCAGCTCCTCTGAAAGCAGTGTGCTAATGCTCAATCTGTCGAATATATGATACTCTTTGGTAAACCCCATGTCAGCTGTGGACAAACTTCTTAGGTAGTTGCTCAACCATGAAGTGCCCGCTTTTTGTGTGCCGAGACCTAATAAAAAAACATTCATTTCTACAACCACCCGCGATTAAAGGCTTCGAGTTTCCATTTTTTCAATGTCACACCGCCAAAAGGACGATCCAGCAAAAGGCGCTGCAGCTCCGTCCTATCCGTTTCCGGCAGTTGGGATGAAACCTTGTTCATATCTGAAATGTTAAAGACGCCCCGATAAAGTCCGTCCAGCTTGACGAGCGGAAGCCCCATATGTATCAGCACCGCAGCATTCTGGTGGATCTGACTGCCCGTCATGTAGACCTCAACCTGGATGGATACCACCAGATCGCGAATGCTTTTTTCCTCAAAGGACTCGTCATTGAATATCTTGTGTCGAATCAAGTCCTTTACCCCCTGATAGCCCCCGACAAACATATTATGGTTCAGCTCTTCGAGCGTGGCATCAACCTTAGCCTGCGCCCCTCTTGTCTCATATTTAGGCGCGATAAATGACTTTAGACTGGCATCCAATACGCTCTTTGCGGAAAGCCTTTTCCAGTCGACAAGAGAGCACGTTCTTGCATTGCGTATGGATATATCCAACAAGTCGTCGGAGTTCTGGATATCACGCATAAATCGGTTGGTCGAATAGAGTGCATCAACCATATCGGGCGATGAGACCGAGCGCTTCAACACTTTCGATAGCCCCATCTCACCGCGATGGATGACTTTAGGCCGGATATCCGACAGCAGATAGCGCTTCCAGAACTTGATAAACCGCTTCTTGTTCAGAACCGGATTACCGATGGATATGCAGAATGATCCGAGGTGATATTCGATCTCATAGTTTTCGGTGGAACCGAGCACTTCTTTATCCGTCGAAATCATATCGTCCAGAAATTGCTCCATACCTTTAGTGGTGTAATAGATGCTGTCGTTGAGCAGCAGGAGCCGAGGGCAGGTCTTGTTCCACTTTTTCCTGAACAGATAAAGGAACCCATGCTTATAGCTGCCGAAGTCGCGGCCATAGTTGAAGCGCTCGACATAAAAGTCGACCAGCCCTTTCAGGCTGTCAGGCTCTCTCAACTTGAGATTGTTGACGGCGAATACATACATGCCCTTGGATTTTGCCGCTTCCAGCAACCGGATCAGATCCGGGCGCATCCGGCCTTTCTGGAACAGGGCAATCAGCAGAATCTTTTCTCCCTTGTATGCCGTCTTGAAGTGAGTCTTTGGTTTCGAAAACTGATACTTGATCCGGTTGACCACGTCCCAGAGCTTGATGATCAGCTTGGCTTTCCGCAGATGATCATTGCTCTTTAGGATGGCCATCCATTTTTTTGGTTTGTTTTCCATGGTTACTTTCTCAATTAGATTTGATCCATTCGATGACTTCAGAAACATCCCTGAAAATCGGCAGGTTCATCATTTTCGCCTCGCGCAGTTTATTACTGGAACGGGCATCGTTTACGGGGTTGTTTTGCAAGGGATACAGGATGGCATCGTAGCGCACGCTGGGGATTTCGTGGCGGTAGATGCGCCAGGGCAGCGCATGCCGATGCTTCCAGCGAATGTTCGATACGTTCGGTAAAACATCGCGATCAATGTGCCAGCCTAGAAAATGGGTGATTTCGGCCACCATGCCGCGCTCTGCCAGCAGACTGTTCATTTTGGGAACCCACGTTCTTACCAGCCCGGAAAAATCGCAGAGATGACTGGCCGAAGACAGATAGGCCAGCCGGATCATTTTTTCCGATCGGTCATTGTTCCGCTGTAACGCCACCGGCTCCACCCAGTGCGGCTCGATTTTCCGGCACCCGTATTTTTCGGCCAGCAGATCGCTGGAGGCAAACAGGCTGACCCGGTCGGAGGCACAAATCAGCGGCAGCACATGCGCTGCAAAATGCTTCATTTTTTTGCGGTACTTGGGCGGCAGGGTAATGTCTTTTGCCAGAGTCTCGTAGTCATCGTCGATCAGGTAATTCAGCCGCTCCCCCGTGCGGCAGAGCCGGTTGAACTCTCGATGCGTGATCGCTCTCGAGACATAGAGGCCCTCGCCATCCTTCAAATAGGCATTCCGGCCCACCTTCCTGATTTTGGAAGGATGCACGCCGGCGGCGAGCCAGGGGTTCAGCCAGTAGAGGGATTGCGTGGGGGTTTGATGCAGCCAGAAATGCGGATCGGTCAGGCTGTATTTAATCCCTTTGTAGAGCATGACGGCCTTATGGCCCAGCAGGGTGGGAACCCGGCTGAATTGCGCCGCCTGCCTGCCGGGTTCGGATGTATTGGCCAGATTGATCATGTCTCTTTTTCTTCTGTTTCCAGCGAGCGGTCGGTCAGGCTGCAGGATCACTCAAATTCCCGGCTGATGACGATTCCGGTGCGGCCGATGTTCAGCAGCGGGTTGACGAATATCTGGATAAACTTGAAGTATTCGGCGGCGGGTGCGGTGGAGACAAAGATCATGTCCTTGTCCTGCATCGCGAAAGAGTGGGCCAGAAAGAAGGCCTGCGGATCGTCGAAGTCGAGCCGGTAGACGGTGGCGGCGGCCCCTTCGACGAGCACGTCGGGTTGTTCGAAGCCGGCCTGTTCGAGCAGCGCGGGCGACTCGAAGCGGAAGAGGAACACCCCGCCGGCATCGGCCAGCGCCTCGCGCAGTCCGCCGGCTTCAGCGAGTGCCTCGGCCAGGCTGATGCCCTCGCTTTTGAAGGTGTGCCGGTTCTGGGAGGTCACTGCCCCGAAGGCGGTGAAGGAGCGCGGCTGGTGCATGATCTGTACAGCATCGCCGGGCTTGAGCCAGACATTGTTTTCGGATTTGCGCAGGATGTCGTCGAGCCGGATGGTGTCGCGCGTATCGCCGCGGACGATGGTGGCCTCGGTTTCATAGACGGGCGGTTTGGCGCCGCCGGCCAGCGCAACGAGCTCGAGCAGCCGCAGGCCGCCGACCGATACCGGATAGCGGCCGGGTTTCACGATATCTCCCACGACAATCACGTTGTTGCTGATGTTGACCTGCAGCGCGACCTGCACCTGCGGCTCGACGGCCTTGCCCTGCAGACCCTGTTCGATGGTGGCGCGGACCTCTTCGAGGCTCTTGCCGACCACCTTGATCTGGCCGACATAGGGAATGTAGATCTCGCCGTTCTGATCGATGACGGCGTGGATGGTGTTCTGTTTTCTTTCGACAGTGGAGAAGAGGCCGTCGCTCGACGCCTCCCAGATGCCGATGGCGAGCTGGTCGCCCACGCCGAGCAGCAGGCCTTCCTTGCCGCTCATGGTCTGGCTGAACTGTTCGTTGTAGAGCGGAATCCGCCGCGCGCCGAGCTCGCGGACTGCGGTGGTATCGAGCTGCACCATGGCGAACTGCCGATCGGCGCCGGTTTTTTTGCCGGCCCGCTGGATTGTTCCTTCGGACGGCCCGTTTTCGGGCAGCAGGGCGCAGCCGGCCATCAAGGCGGTGCAGACCATGAGCGCCGATGCTCCAAGGAGCTCGGGCCAACCTGTTTTTCGATTCACGTTAATCAACCTGCACTCCTTGCTTCGGCCATGTCGATCACGGCGGATTTGTGTTCCTTGAGCCTGCCGAGCACGCTATGGCAGGCGGTATGGATTCCCGGCCGGGCATAGTAATCGCCGACCGCCAGTGCTTCGTGCATGATCCAGTTGAGGTAGGCCCGCCGCAGCGTTGGGTCGGCGACATGCCGGCAGGACCAGAAGGCGTCGAAATCGGGTTTCCCATGCGCACAGACCGCCAGCTCGGGATGGGCATAGAGGGCCTCGCCGAGTACGAGCAGCGGCGTGCCGTGGTGAATGGCCGAGAGTCCGGACGTGCTGGTGATGGTAATCATGCCGGCGGCATGGTGGGCCAGCAATCCCATTGAACCGTGGTCGAGTATGTCGACGCGGTCGCTGATGCCGTAGGCCCGGGCCATTTCGTCGATGAGCGCATGGTGGTTGGCATGCCCGCGCTCGAGCGGATGGACCTTGAATACGAGGCGGCTTTCCTGTGGTGCGTTTTGTGCGAAGGATTTGAGCGTGGCGGAGATCAGCCGCAACCGGTTCCAGCCGAGTGCGGCGTCCTGCATCTGGGCGTCGGCATCCACCTGGAAGGGCACGAGATAGTAGTTCTTGTGGCAGCGCTTTACCAACCACTCGACGGTTTTGGTGTTGTGCGGATGCCGATGGATTCTGCGGCCGGCATTGCGCAGCCAGTAAAAGATTTCGGGCAGGGCCGACAGCGGCCGATGGAACAGCTCCCTGCGCTTGCCGAAGGTGAAGAAGGTGCGGAAGCTGTAGTATACAAAACCGTGGAGACACATCGGCCGGAAGCCTTTGAAGTCTTCGGCGGGGAAGTCGGGCTGGTCGTGATAGCGCATTTCCGGCGGCGGCAGCCGGCCCGCGAGCGGCGAGGCGCTGTTGTTGCCGCCCTGTTCGACGGTGATGTAGCCGGGGCGGATATAGCCCTCTTCGAGGGAAAGCACGTCGATCCCCAGCCGCTGCGCGGCGTTGCGGGCCACACGATGGATCTCGCGCTCCGCGCCAAACAGGATCACCCGGTCGAAGCCGGCGGTTGAGGCAAAGTCGTGAAACCAGTTGCGCCACTCGTGGATGTCGCCATGAAAGTTGATCCGGCCCTTTTTGGAGGAGTAAAAGCGGTCGCCGGCATTGAAGCAGACGCGCCACACATCGTAGCCGTTTTGCTCGAGATGCGCCTGCAGCGTCTTGAAAAACGGTCCGACCGGCCCTTGCAGCAGCAGAATCCGGGGACGAACTTTCGCCTCGGAGATCGCATCCTTCAGCCGAGGATTGAACCGTATTATGCGTTGTCTGACACGATCCGACGCCATGCGGTCCGCTGTTGGCTTATCCATTATTCCCCTATCCATAGCCCCCTCGAGCACTCTCCTACACCATATGTTGTGTTGGAATGACAAAAACAAGCCATATTTAGATTAAACTAGCAAGTTCTTTTTGCGGACTTACAGCCTGCTGTTGCGGTCCGGGTCTGACCTGAAACAGGCGCCGAAAAACACGCAATTTATGTGCCGACTATCCGGTTGACCCGGGAATCGTTGATCGGTAGGGTTTCCGGGTCTTTTTATACATGTTTGAAAGGAGAGAAGACTACCTATGGCAATGATGATTTCAAAGTTTCACAAAATTATTCAATCGAAGATCGTCTGGACCGCCTTCGCGATCCTGATCAGTATTGCGTTCGTCGGCATCTATACGGGCCAGAAAGCCAGCAGCGACAGCCAGCAAGCCGACGTGAGGTCGGAAGCGGCCGGCATGCTGTTCGGCGAAGAGGTCTCGCGACAGGAATTCGGGCGGGCCTATCAGTACGTCTATGTGATGTACAGTACGATGATGGGCCGTGCGCTCAACATCACCGAGGAAATCGACGAAGTCATCCGGCAGGCGGCCTGGCAGCGCCTGGCCACCCTGAAGAAGGCGGGGCAGATGGGCCTGACGGCCACCCCGGATCAGATCCGCGACATGATCCAGCGCCAGCCGATTTTCCAAAATCAGGAAACCGGCGGCTTTGACCGCAATGCCTATAACGCCTTCGTCAGCGGTTTCCTTCCAAGAACCGGACTGAGCGCCAAGGGCTATGAAACCATGATGGCCGAAAACGTCCTGCTCAACAAGGCGTCGAGCATGGCCGCCCAGGGCGCGCTGGTGACCGATGGAGAGATCCGCAAAGCCTTCCACCTCTACAGCGACAAGATGACGGTCGAATATACAGCGGTTCCGCGCAGCCTTGTCGGCGCCCCCGAAGTCGGCGACACCGAGGCCAAGGCCTATTACGACCGCAACCCGGATCAGTTCCGCATGCCCGAAAAAGTGATTGTCCACTATGTGCAGTATCCCGTGGCGGACTACACCAATCGTGTAACGGTGACCGACGAAATGGTCGCCACCTTCTACGAAAGCAACAAGCAGCGCTACCTCAAGCCTGCCGCCGAAGGTGCCCTGGAAGACGCCGCTCCCGAGTATCTGCCGCTGGACGAGGTCAAGGGCTCCATCGCTGAACTCTACGCTACGGAGCTGGCCCGCCAGGAAGCCTTCAACGCCGCCGATAAGCTCGTCGCCAGACTCTCCGACGAAGGCACCGTCTTCAAGGACGTCGCCGCCGAAGCCGGCCTGAAAATTGTTTCCAACACGCCGGCCTTTGGCGCAACCGACCGGGTGCGCGGTGTCGATCCGTCCGCCCCCTTCGCCCGCGCCGCGTTCAATCTCGAACAGGACGAAAATCACTATTACAGCGATCCGGTCGTCGGCCGCGATTTTGTCTATGTGATTTCGCTCGAGAAAAAACTGCCCTCCTTCCTGCCGGCTTTCGATATCGTCCGGGACGAAGCGATCGAGTCCGCCCGAATGGCCGCCTCCGAAACCGCCTATGTGGAAAAGGCCGCGGAAATTCATGCCGCGATCGAAGCGGCCCTCAAGAGCGGCAAGTCGTTTGCCGATGCCGTTTCAAAATATAATCTGGATATCAGCACCACGGAGCCTTTCGATATCTCAACTCCGCTGGAAGACGAGTTCGGACGCGAAATCATGGGGGCGACTGTTCAGTACGATGCCGGCCAGCTGGTGGATCTGATCTCTACGCCGAACGAGTTTCTGCTGGCCTATGTGGCCTCCAGGGAAAAGGCCGACGAAGCTGCTGCCCTGCCGGCCCTGCGCGAGAGCCTGGCGGAGAGCATCCGCAACGAAAAGTCGAGCCGGCTGGTGGCGGCATGGCAGGAATCCCTGCTCATCGAAGCCGATTTTGAAGACCTGACCGCTGAAGCCGAAGACAACGAGTCGTAGGCCGGAAATCTCCATGCCTTTATCGTATCTCATTGCGCTTTTCATCGGCATGCCCATTCTTGAGCTGGCGCTGCTGATCAGGCTGCACGGCGCCGTCGGCTTCCTGCCGACCATCCTGCTGGTGTTTCTGACCGGCGTGGCCGGCGCCGCGCTGGTGCGGCATCAGGGCATTTCCGCCCTTCTGAAGATTCAGCGGGAAATGGCTGCCGGCAACCTGCCGGCTCCGCAGATCATCGACGGCGTCATGATCCTGCTGGCGGGCGCACTGCTGATCACGCCGGGCCTCGTGACCGATGTCGTCGGCTTTGCCTTGCTCGTCCCCTATGTGCGGGAACGCATTCGCTTCTGGTTGCGGAAAAAGCTGGAGCAGAAAATGCAGAGCGGGTACATCGAAGTGCATGTAAACCGGCCGTGAGGCCCTGGGCTTTCGGTTGAAAATTTGGAGTCAGTTGCAAGGAAAGGTGTAGTGCGTGCTTCCCGCCTGCGGGAGCGCGCGGCCAGACTATGAGCAATAGCAAATCCATCCCGCTGTGCGTAGATCTTGACGGTACACTCGTCAAGCTCGACACCCTGCATCAGGCCCTGTTCCTGCTGCTGCGGCGCGATACCGCCAGCATTCTGCGGATTCCGGGCTGGATGCTCAAAGGCAAGGCGCACCTGAAGGATCAGGTTATGCGGCGGGTTACGCTCGATGCATCCGTCCTCCCCTACCACCAACAGTTTCTCGAATGGCTCCGCAGCGAACATACGGCCGGGCGCAAGCTGGTTCTGGCCACGGCCTCAAACTACCGCACCGCCAACGCCGTCGCCGAACACCTCGGAATCTTTGATGAAACCCTGGCCAGTAACGAGGACACCAACCTGCGGCACGGCCATAAACTCGAGGCCATCCGCGAGCGCTTCCCCGCTTTTGCCTATGCCGGCAATGAAGCTTCCGACTTCCCCATCTGGGAGGCCGCCGACGAGGTAATCCTCGTTAACCCGACCCGTGCCGCGCGCACAAAGTTTGCGGCGCGAGCCGGCCATATGTTTGTCGAGCAGCGCCCGGTGGCGCGGATGTTCCTCAAGGC
>JABDQT010000094.1 GCA_013042165.1 Kiritimatiellales bacterium
ATTGTGCTGCGTCCGGGCAGGGGGGTTGCACCGGTTTCGATGCCGGTCGACACAAATCAATGTATTCTCGCATTCGGTGCGGATATGAAAAATACCTTTGCGCTCGCGCACCATGGGCAACTCACGCTGCATCCCTACATCGGCGATCTGGAAAATCCTGAAACGCAAATGATTCTCGAGGACGCGGTCCAGCGCGAGCTGGACTGCTTCAGGATAAAGCCCGACCGGGTGGTGCATGACCTTCATCCCGATTATTTTTCGACACGGATTGCACACACGTTTGCTGAAAAGCACGATATTCCAGCATATGGAATCCAGCACCACCATGCGCATCTGGTCGGTGCGGAACCCGGCCCGGCGATCGGATTCGCCTTCGATGGCACGGGTTATGGAGCCGACGGATCAATCTGGGGCGGGGAGGTGCTGCTCTATGATGCCGCCGGGTTTGATCGCGCTTTCCATCTGCGTCCGTTCGCGCTTCCGGGGGGCGATACCGCGGTAAAGGAGCCGCAGCGTGTGCTGGATGCCATGCTTTGTCAGATCGATCAGGACGCACCGATATCTCCTGCGACGCGGGCTCTCTTGGAATCGGGAATCAACTGTCCGATGACCTCAAGCATGGGCCGCTTGGTTGATGCGGTTTCCTGCCTGCTGGAAATCTGCACCCGACCTACTTTCGATGGAGAGGCCGCCATGCGTCTCGAGGCGGCGGCCGATGAATCGGAATGTGGTGATCTGGCGTTTGCAATCAAGGACGGTCAGATTGACTGGCGGCCAATGATTTCAGATTTAATGGACGCTCTCGGGCGCGGTGTTTCGGCAGAAATCCTTGCAGCCCGATTCCATAACACGCTCGCGGAAATCGTCTATTGCTGCGGTAAGCGGCTGGCAAAAAAACACGGAGGACTTCCCTGGGTCTTTGCCGGGGGGGTATTCCAGAACCGCCTTCTCGTTGAGCGGATCAAGACGGTGGTGGGGAGCGAGCACAAGCTCGTATTCTCGACCTATCCGAATGACAGTGGTATTCCGATCGGGCAAATCATCGCGGGGGCTTGCCATGGGCATCGAGATTGAACGTAAATTTCTGATCAGAAATGATGACTGGAAATCGACGGCGGGAAAAGGGCGGTTGTGCCGGCAGGGGTATCTGGTGGCTGCTTCCGATAAAACCGTGCGGGTGCGCATGATCGACCACGAAGCCACCCTCACCATCAAGGGCGCAACACAGGGAATCAGCCGACCGGAGTTTGAATATCCAATCCCCGAGTCGGATGCCGTGGAGCTGCTCAAGCTCTGCAACAATGTTGTCGAGAAAACGCGCTACAATATTCCGCATGCGGGCCTACTCTGGGAGCTGGATGTTTTCAGCGGAGATAACGAAGGGTTGATCATGGCGGAAGTCGAACTGGAGTCCGAAGAGCAGGCTGTTGATCTGCCGGTCTGGATCGGCGCGGAGGTCACGGGTGATGTCCGCTATTACAATGCCTATCTCGCTTCGCATCCGTTCAGGGGATGGGAAGCGCACTGATCTATCGCATACGGAAGATCATGATGCTGCCGACGATATAGAAAAACAGGACCGGACTCCATGCGCCTGTCCAGGGCGGGATCAGCATCTGCTTGGCCAGATATTCCATGGTGAACTGCATGGCGTAGAAACCGAAAAACATACCGATGGCCAACATGATTCCCGCCAGCGCTCCCTTGCGTCCGGTATGTGCGCCGACCGGTATGCCGATGATGGTGGCAATCAGGCAAATGAAGGGCATGCTCAGCTTGTGGTGCAGATCCACCGTGTAATTATTGAGCGTCTGCTCCGAGAGAAACTGGTGGGTGCGGATATACTTCCAGAGCTCGAACGAGGATTGGTGCGCCGTATCCTTGGCTTCGCCGAGAAAATCTTCAGGTATTTCAGGGAGGTTGCGCATTTCACGGGTTTGGAATTCCTCGGCCATGCCGGCAAGGTTGTTGTTTTCGTCGAAGTGCTGGATATTGCCATCCTCGAACCACCAGCGGCCATCGAGCCATGCGCCTTTGCGGGCGGTAACTTTTGCCTTGTCCGATCCATTCGGGCGGCGTTGCCGCAGGGTGATGCCCTTCATGACATATTTCGGCGCCCGGGTGTCAAACTGCTCAATATACCAGGTATGGCCGATCGTGGGATTATGGAACGGGATGTTTTCGAAGTAGACTTCGTCAGAAGAGCTCTTGTTGCTCTCCAAAAGCTGATGCGCGCGGTAGGCAAATTTGGGACCGGTATATTCGTTGACCACTGCCGTAAACAGGGAGCAGATCAGCCCCATGAGCATGTAGGGACGAACGATGCGGTAGATGCTCACGCCGCTGGCGCGCATGGCGACGATTTCGCTATGACGCGTCAGCGTGGAAAGACTGTACAGCGTCGCAAGCAGAATGCAGATCGGAACAATAAATATCATCAGCGAAGGGAGCTGAAGGCTGTAGTATTTGAGGATGGTCCATATGGAAAACTCGGCCCGGACAAATTCAACCGCATGGTCGTCCATCAGATCCGCCATGATGAACAGAAGCGTGAAGACCAGCAGCAAATAGAGCATCGGCTTCAGCAGGTTCATGAACAGGTGTCGGACGAGAATTTTCATGGATTGAGTGCGCCCAAGGTAGCCGGAAAACGGAGGCATCGCAAGCGTTGAAAATCGCATAGAACCGATGTAGGTTTCCTGAAAGCAAAGAGAGCGAGTGAAGTATGCCTGAGATGGGAATGATTGGTGAAAGTCGTGTGCAGGATCCCGTTACGATCGTCATTTTCGGAGCCTCGGGAGATCTGACCCACCGTAAACTGATCCCCGCCCTCTACATCGCGTATACACAGGATCTACTACCCGAGCGGTTCGCGATTGTGGGATTTGCGCGCCGCGACTATGACGACGAAATATTTCAGGGAATGATGGCCGACGCCATCCGGGAGTATTCACGACTGCCGGTCGAGAAGGATACAGTTGCTCAGTTTGTAGAGCACATCCGCTACCATAAGGGCGATATTTCCACTCCCGAGGCGCATCAGGCACTCAAGCAAAGGTTCGAGGATACGGAGAGTTATCCCGAAAACCGGCTTTTCTATCTTTCAACCATCCCGTCCTTATTTAAGACCACCGTGCAGTTGCTGAATGAGTCCGGTCTGATTGAAAAGGCGGGCGCAGGTCATTGGTCGCGGGTGGTGATCGAAAAGCCATTTGGGCGTGACTCGAAAAGCGCTGAAGAACTCAATGCCGAGCTGCTGCGCTATCTCGATGAATCGCAGATTTATCGTATCGACCATTATCTCGGAAAAGAAACCGTTCAGAACATTCTTTCGTTCCGGTTTGCCAACGCCATCTTTGAGCCGGTTTTCAACCGCAGTTATATCGATCATATTCAGATCACGGCATCCGAGACGGTGGGCATGGAAAAAGAGCGGGGCGGTTACTATGATGAATATGGTGCGCTGCGGGATATGGTGACGAATCATCTGCTGCAATTGCTCTGTTTTGTTACCATGGAAGCACCCGGCGATCTGTCGGCCGAATCGATCCGAAACGAAAAGGTCAAGGTACTCAAAGCCATGAAACTCAGTATCCGAAAGGATATCACCGACGCCGTCTGCCGCGGTCAATACAGCGAGGGGGTGGATGAGAAGGGCGCGCATACCAAAGGGTATCGGGATGAGAACCGGATTGATCCGAACTCAAACACCGAAACCTTTGCGGCACTGCGCCTCACGATCGACAACTGGCGCTGGGCGGGCGTACCGATTTTGCTGCGCACCGGCAAGCGAATGGCCAGAAAGACCACGGAGATTGTGGTGCAGTTCAAGGTGCCGCCGCTGCAGCTTTTCCAGCAGGTAGAGTGCGAGGGCGATGTGTGCGACATCACCCGGATCAAACCCAATACGCTTATTTTCCAGATTCAACCCAACGAAGGCATCTTTCTGAAAGTCGGCACCAAGCGACCCGGCATGCGTTTCGTGGTGGAAGATGTGAAAATGGATTTCAACTATTCCGAGACATGGAGTAAGTCCCTGCCGGAAGCATACGAGCGCCTGTTGCTGGATACCCTTCACGGCGACTCGACCTTGTTCACCCGTTCCGACGAAGTCGAGGCCGAGTGGCGGGTGGTGCAGCCCATTCTCGATAATCTCGACAAGCTCAAGCCCTGTTCCTATCCGCCAAACGCCTGGGGCATGCCCGAGGC
>JABDQT010000095.1 GCA_013042165.1 Kiritimatiellales bacterium
ATACCGCAAAGCATATGGACAAGCTCGCGATCATCCGCTCGATGTATTCCACCCAGGGCGCACACGCGCAGGGGAATTATATGATGCACACCGGCTATCAGCAGCGCGGAAGCATTGTGCACCCGACACTGGGTGCCTGGTCCATGCTGCATCAGGGAAAAATCAACCCGGCCCTGCCCGGCAATGTCGTTATAGCCCCCGGCAACGAATTTCCCTATGCCGGATTCCTCCCCCCCGAGCTGGGCTCTATTCCGATCGGCGATGCCTCCAAAGGACTGCAGTACAGCAAACGTCCGGGTTGGGTGAACGAAACCCAGTACCACGACCAGCTCGAACTCGCTTCCGTATTCGACCGCGCATTTCAGGAAAAATATAAGCAGCGCTCCATCGGAGCCTATAAGAAGTTTTACGAGGAAGCCGTCGCGCTTATGGAAAGCAAGGACCTGGCCGCCTTCGATATTAATGCGGAGCCGGAAGAAGTCCGCGCCCGCTATGGAAAAGGATCCAAATTCGGACAAGGCTGTCTGCTCGCCAGACGCTTGATTGAACACGGTGTCCGCTGCGTCGAAGTTACTAAAGGCGGATGGGACAGCCATAACGAAATGCCCGAAGAAAAGGCGCGCGATCTCGACAAAGCGCTCGCCGCCCTCATGCAGGATCTTTCCGACCGCGGACTGCTTGAATCCACTATCGTCGTCGTGACCACCGAATTCGGGCGCAATCCTGAGCTCAAGGAAGAGTCCCTGGGCCGCGATCACTGGGCCAAAGCATTCAGCACCATGATCGGCGGAGGCGGAATCAAGACCGGGCAGATTATCGGGGCCACCGACCGCGGACACGAAGTGACGAGAGACAAAGTACTCATCCCCGATCTGCACGCCACCATCGGAACCGCCATGGGCATGCCCATCAAAAAGGTGGTCATGTCCGACTCCGGCCGCCCCTTCAATGTCGGCTATAAAGGCATGCCGGTTTCCGCCCTGCTCTAATTTCTCTCCCAAAGTCTGGCAAGCCCCCTCATAAATAGTATGCTGAGGCTCCAGATACGACAGGGAGAGTTATCATGAAGAATGCAGTCGTCTTGATCGCAGCGGGATCGATCACACTTTCGGCCATTGCCCAATCACAGCGCGTATATTTCGGAACGGGCAAAGGCAAGGGCATTTATTTCGCCGAGCTGGATTTGAAAGCAGGTACGCTGTCGCCCCCGCAGTTGGCCGCTGAAGTCGTCCGCCCGGGCTTTCTCGTTATTCATCCCAACCGACGATTCCTCTACTCGACCTGCTCTGGTCAGGATCTCGGAAAGAAAGGCGGCGTGGCGGCCTTTGAAATCAACCGGGACGGCACCCTGACGCGGCTCAATGTTCGCTCCAGCAAAGGACAAGGCCCAAGCCACGTCAGTGTGGATGCAACCGGTCAATGCCTGATGGTTTCCTACTATGGCAGTGGCGGCGTGGCATCCTTTCAAATCCTTGAGGACGGCTCTCTATCGGAAGCCAGATCGGAGCATCAGCATGCAGGATCGGGCGCTCATCCGAAACGGCAGCAGGGGCCCCGCGCCCACTCCATTTACCCGAATCCGGAGAATACCCATGCCTATTCCCCCGACCTCGGCATTGATAAGGTGATGATCTACCGGCTCGATCCCGGGGCCGGCACGCTCACCGATCCGTCGTTTGCCGAAGTGCCCGGCGGCAGCATGGGCCCGCGGCATATGAAATGGTCGGCCGAGGGCGCATATGCCTATGTGCTCAACGAACTGGATCTGAGTGTCTCCGTCTTTAAGCCCGGAGCCTTGCCCGGCTCGCTGGAATTCCTCACCACCGTTTCCACGTTGCCGGAAGGGGCTGATCCCGAAGGGATGACCTGCTCGGAGATCCGCATCCATCCCAACGGAAAATTTATCTACGCCGCCAACCGCGATGTTAAACGGGAGGGCCGCGACTCGCTGACGGTGTTCAGCAGCTTTGCGCATACAGAAGGTTTCCGAAGACTCGCAACAGTGCCTGCGGAAGTCTCCGTCCCGCGCAACTTTAACATCGATCCATCCGGCCAGTGGATACTTGTCGGCGGCCTGAGATCGAACGACATTGCCATTTTCAAGGTTGATTCCAAAACCGGGCAACTTGCATTCACCGGCACCAAGGTACCCTTCGAGGGCACCCCCATCTGCATCGAGTTTCTGGACTGAGCCTCATGAATATCGTCTACAATGCATCGGCCGGAACAGGCAAGACCTATCAGATGACGCAGCTCTACGAAGAGCTGGTGATGCAGGACGAAATCGACCCACGCCGGATTCTGCTGATGACCTTCACCGAAAACGCTGCGGCCGAATTACGCATGCGCGTCTCCCACCGCCTGCTGAAGGCCCGGCGAAACGCCGAACAGGCCGGCGATGACGATACAGCCGAACGCGCCCGCACTGCCATATCCCATCTCCCCTCGGCACCGATCGGAACGATTCACTCCTACTGCACAAGTCTCCTGCGCGAGCATGCCCTTGAAGCTGGCCTTTCGCCCGGCTTCTCGGTGTTGGAAGGCGATGAGCGCAAAGACCTGCTCAACCAGATCTGCCGCGATGAGCTGCTCGCACGACTCGAAGACGATCCGGATTTTAAAACCTTTTGTTCCGGAGTGCAGATGATCGGCACCGGCAAGGGATTTGGAACCAGCATTACCGAGACCCTGCCCGCCCTCATCGCTCAGGCCGGCAGTCTCGGCATCGGACTTGAAAACGCAGAGACCATGTTGCCCGACCCGGAGCCTACAGCAACGCGCATCGACTTTGAGGCAATCTGCAAGCGGATCAAGGATCTGCCCAGAATCACTCCGGCGGTACAGACGGCGCTGGACATTATCAGGCAAAGCCTGAAGGAAACCAACGATGTCGAATCGCTGGTAACGAGAATGGAAGAACTTGGCATCAAAAAATTCGGGCGCGGCGCAAGAGAGATCTCCGATGACTTCTGGGCGCTCAAGGAATCCGCAAAGGATGCCATCCGTTATCGCGAACGTTTCCCGGCGGCAAAGGCATTTGCCCGCTATGTGCAGGCCGTAGCCCGGCAGTTCCGTCAGCGCAAGCATGCGATGGACGCGGTCGATTTTGACGACCAGCTACGCATGGCCGCCGAACTGCTGAGGTCGGGCAAAGCCAGGCCTGAGTTTGAGTATATCCTGGTCGACGAGGTGCAGGATACCTCGCGCATTCAATGCGAGCTGATTCAATCGCTCTGGTGCGATGAAACCAATCTGACCATCTGCGGCGATCGCAAGCAGAGCATCTACACCTGGCGCGGTGCCGATCCGCAGGTGATGCCGGACCTGGAAGCGGCGATCCTGAACACGGCCAACAGCACACTTAAAAATCTGCAAACCAGCTACCGTTCCAAAGCGCCGATCCTCGATGTGGTCAACGCTCTCTTCACCAGCGTCTATGGCGACAAAGAATATGCCGAAGGCGATCGTCTGGAGCCGAACCCCGACTTTAAAACGGCCGATGAAAAACCGTGCGTGGAATTTCTGGAAGCCGACTACGAGGAGGATCTTTCCAAATCCGAACGAGTCACCGCCGAAATGGAGGCCGTTGCCAACCGCATCCGGCTGCTGATTGAAGGCACCAAAGACTGGACACCCCGCTTCCGGCATCAGGATAGTTTTCTTCCAACCGCATCCGGCAACCACTACCGCTATGCCGACATCCTGATTCTGCTGCGCCGCACGACGCATCAGGCGGCTCTGGAACAGGCCTTGCGCCATGCAGACGTGCCCTACACCCTCGGCGGAAAAGGGCGCGGACTGTTTTCGCGACAAGAAACAAGGGACGTTTCGCTGTTTCTCAACGTCATCACCAATCCGGCCGACGCCTATTCACTGGTCGGTTTTCTGCGCGCGCCTTGGGTCGGACTGTCGGATGAAACCCTTGCCGAGATGGCTTGGAGTGAAACGGGATTTTCGGTCGACACGCTGATGGCCAACTATGCCCGGCACACACAAATCATCGACCGGTATCGCGAGCTGCTGGGCACCCGGCTCGCGTCAGAACTGGTGCGGATGATTATCGAAGAAACGGCATACGACGCCTTGCTCGCCGGACTGCCGCGCGGCGCCCAGCGGCTGGCAAACCTGCAAAAAGTCATCGACTGGCTGCGCGAAACCGAGCGCGGCGCGCATACCACTCCGGGTGCGGTGGCCCGCAAACTGGCGGAACAGATTGAAAGCCCGCCCGATGTACCCGAAGCGGCCCTGCTCGATCCAGCACAGGATGCCGTCACCATCATGACCGTGCATGGCGCCAAAGGGCTGACCAGGCGCGTTGTTTTCCTGCCGGACATCAGCTCCAAACCTAAAAACGACACCACGTTCTGTCGTGTGTTTTTCGATGAGAAAAAAGAGCCGAAGCTTGGTCTTAAAATCAGTGCACCCGATAAAAGCAGCGTCAAATCACCGGGTTTCACTTTGGCCAATGAGCACGCCCGGGACGTACGAGCGCATGAATCGAAAAACCTTTTCTACGTCGCCATGACCCGCGCCCGGGATCTCGTCGTCACGTCGG
>JABDQT010000047.1 GCA_013042165.1 Kiritimatiellales bacterium
TTTCGGACCTGATCCTTTTTCTTCGTGAGGAATAAACCAACAACAAGGATTTATGATGAAGATTGCGATTGGCTCGGACCATGGCGGATTCAACCTGAAAGCCCGCCTGGTCGACATACTTAAAGAGAAGAACATCGTCGTGCAGGATCTGGGATGCGACAGCACCGAATCGGTCGACTATCCCGACTATGCCGCAGCCGTGGCGGACGAAGTCTCCAACGCGACCGTCGACCAGGGCATCATCGTCTGCACCACGGGCATCGGCGTCAGCATTACCGCCAATAAATTCCCGCGGGTGCGCGCCGCCCTCTGCATGAATCCCGAAATGGCCTCGATGACCCGCCAGCACAACAACGCCAATGTGCTCTGCCTTTCCGGCAAGTTCACCGGCGACGACGAAGCCGCAGCCATTCTCGAAGCCTGGTTGGCCGCGGAGTTTGAAGGCGGCCGCCACGAACGCCGCGTCAAGAAGATCAAGGACTTTGCCTCCGAAACCGCCGGCACGATTGCCGTCTACGACGGCGATCCGGAAATCTATGCGCTGCTCAAGAAGGAAGATGAGCGCCAGAAGGAAAATCTGGAACTGATCGCCTCCGAGAACATTGTCAGCAAGGCCGTGCGCGAAGTGCAGGGCTCGCGGATGACCAACAAGTATGCCGAAGGCTATCCGGGCAAGCGTTGGTACAACGGGTGCGAGTGGGTCGACGAAGCCGAGCGGCTGGCCATCGACCGTGCCAAGGAAATCTTTGGTGCCGAGCACGCCAATGTGCAGCCGCACAGCGGCAGCGGCGCCAATATGGGCGTCTATTACGCCGTCCTCAATCCGGGCGATACCATTCTGGCGATGAGCCTCGCCGAAGGCGGGCATCTGACCCATGGGCATCCGATGAATTTTTCCGGCCGGTTCTTCAACGTTGTGCCCTACGGGGTCGACAAGGAAACGGAGCAGATCGACTATGACCTGCTTCAGAAGCTGGCCGACGAGCACAAGCCGAAAATGATTGTGGCCGGAGCGAGTGCCTATTCCCGCATCATCGATTTCAAAAAACTGCGCAAGACCGCCGACAGCGTCGGGGCCTACCTGATGGTCGACATGGCGCACATCGCCGGCCTTGTGGCCGCAGGCTGCCACCCGAATCCGGTTCCGCATGCGGAGTTCGTGACGACGACCACCCACAAGACCCTGCGCGGTCCGCGCGGCGGCATGATCCTCTGCCGGGAAAAATTCGCGGCCGACATCGACAAGCAGGTGTTCCCCGGGATTCAGGGCGGACCGCTGATGCATACGATTGCCTGCAAGGCGGTCTGCTTCCACGAAGCGCTGCAGCCCGCCTTCAAGCAGTATCAGCAGCAGGTGGTCAAGAACGCCCATGTGCTCGCCGGCGCACTGGCGGACGACGATATCCGCCTCGTATCCGGCGGAACGGACAACCATTTGATGCTGGTCGACCTGACCAAAACCGGCGTGACCGGCAAGGATGCCTCGATCGCGCTCGATAAGGCGGCTATCACCGTCAACAAGAATGCCATTCCCTTCGACACCAAGAGTCCGTTCGTGACCTCCGGCATCCGTGTCGGCACCCCCGCCGTCACCACCCGCGGCATGCAGGCGGATGAGATGGAGAAGATCGCCGGGTTCATCAAACGCGTTGTCCGCAACGCCGACGACGACGCTGTGTTGGCGCAGGTGCGTGAAGAAGTGCTGGCCCTGACCGCCAGCTTCCCCATTCCGTAATCAGGCGGAAGTAAAACAAAAAAGCGGTAACCGCAAGGCTACCGCTTTTTTTATCGGGGTGAGGAGAAAATTATTTTGGTTCCAGCCGCTCGACAAACCTGATATCGGATTGATTCTGCTGGCCGTTGAACAGCGGATAATTGCTCGGCAAGGTTGGATAGGTGGTGCGGTTGGTTGAAACCGATGCACTGGGCTCAAAGGCGGCAAAATTATCCGTTGTGGTGTAGATTCCGGTGCTGCGCGCTGAATTCCGGGCACTCATCCCGAGATATTGAAGCGCCACAAAAGCGACAAAGAGCGCGGCAACGCCATATTTGGGCTCTGCAAAGAACCACGGTATGCTGACCTCGAGCAGATCACCAATCGACTTACGTTTACCGGCCTTGGCTGTGCGCACCTCGCGCATGATATTCTGCTTGTTGCGGGTCATGCGCGCGGTCTCGGGCGTCTCGTAACGCTTGAGCTGCATCAGCTGCTGCAGAAGCAACTCGGCCGTTGTGTCGGCCGTCGATTCCGTTTGGTTTCCTTCATTCATCATTTCACGAACTCCGCAAGCTCCGCCTGCATTTGCCTTCGTGCATAAAAGAGCCTCGACCTGACCGTTCCGACTGATGCTCCTACGACTTTGGCGATTTCTTCGTGTGGAATCCCCTGCATATCATGCATTACCACAACCGTTCTGTGTTTTTCAGACAGGTTCTGCAGGGCTTCGTTCAATTTTATTTGAAGTTCGGTCAAACTCATGTTTCGCAACGGCGAACCCTTGGTTGTCAGCGCGTGGTAGACCTCGTCGGTTTTGATCTCCTGATCAAACTGATCAAGGCTGAGCGCGCGTTTGCGGTTGCGTTTTTTGCGGTAGTTGATGGTCTTGTTGACGGCGATGCGATAGAGCCAGGTATAGAAAGAGGATTTTCCGCGAAAGCGGGGCAGCGCTTCAAAGGCCTTGATGAAGACCTCCTGGGTCAGGTCTTCGGCATCCTCGCGATTCGAGGTCATGTTATAGGTCAGGCCGTAGATTTTACCGTGATACCGCTCAACGAGCTGGTCGAACGCATGCACATCGCCCCGCTGGGCCTTCAGCACGAGCTCATCATCGGGCTCACCCTCCTGCTCCCCGTCAGGCAGGCTCTCCAGAACCTCTTCATCCGGGCTTACATCCGGCTTCTTATTTTCCTTTTCAGCCATACCTGCGCGCCATGTTAAAGCAAAGCGCCCCCCTTGCCAGTAAAATCAATCAAGACATGCCAAGGATTGAAAACGTTCAAAAATGTCAGCGCGGCGGCTTTTTTCCCAGCTCCGCCAGCACCAGTTTTAAATCGGCCCACACATCCTTCTTTTTCGAGGGATCGCGCAACAGATACGAGGGATGGTAGGTGGGCATCAGCTTGATGCCCGCGTATTCCTGCCAGACACCGCGCATCCGGGTGATGCCGACCGGGTTTCCGAGCAGCCCTTCCATCGCCGTACCGCCGAGCCCGACAATGACTTTAGGCCGGATGAGCTCAATCTGCCGGCGCAGATACGGCAGACATTGATCCATCTCTTCGCGCACGGGCTTGCGGTTGTCCGGTGGACGGCACTTCACGACGTTGGCGATAAAGACCTGCTCCCGCCGGTAGCCCATGGCCACAATCATCTTGTCGAGCAGCTTGCCCGCCCGGCCGACGAACGGACGCCCCTGGGCATCCTCGTCCGCGCCCGGTCCTTCGCCCACGAACAGGATATCCGGTGCATCGGTGTTGCCCTCGCCCGGTACGGTGCGGGTGCGGGTTTGGCAGAGCCCGCAGCTCGTGCAGGCGGAAATATGCGCGGCGATGGCGTCCACCGACTCAAAGTCGGAAGGAACGGCTGCGGCCTCGACGACCATCGGCCGGGAGGCTTCCGGTTCCGGTTCACGGGCCAGCTCCGCCAGCACGGCGCGATCCACCTCTACCCGCTGGATGCCCAGATCGCGCTGATACTGGAGGTACTGCTCCAGCTCTTCCAGCAATCCAAAGTATGTGATTTCCGCCATTATCCGTTCCGCAACTGTTCCAACAACTGTCGCATATCATCAAATAACGGGGCTTCGAAGGAAAGCCTTTTCCCCGACGCCGGGTGATTGAATGACAGCTTGGCGGCATGCAGCATCTGGCGTTTCGGGGTCTGCGGTAAATGATGCTTTCGGGCACGGCCATACAGGGCGTCGCCCGCAACGGGATGCCCGATATGCGCCATATGCACCCGGATCTGGTGTGTGCGACCGGTTTCAATTTTGACCGCCACCAGTGCAACCTCATCGAACACTTCGAGGGTCCGGTAGGTTGAGATCGCCTCGCGTCCGCCCTCGCTCAGCACCGCCTGTTTTTTCCGATGCACCGGATGCCGGCCCAGCAGGGTTTCGATCCTTCCCTCCGGCGGCGGCGTTCCCCAGACCAGCGCAAGATATTCCTTTTCTGTATCGCGGTCCTTGAACTGCTGCTGCAGAGCGGCCTGTGCGGCGGCACTCTTTGCCACCACCATTACACCGCTCGTATCCTTGTCGAGCCGATGCACAATCCCTGCCCGCTCCACCTCCTGAAATGCCGCATCATGAAACAGCAGCGCATTCACCAGCGTGCCCGATTCGTTACCCGCGGCGGGATGCACCACCAGGCCCGGTGGCTTGTTGAGTACGAGCACGGCGTCATCCTCAAAGAGAAT
>JABDQT010000096.1 GCA_013042165.1 Kiritimatiellales bacterium
CGCACTTCGCTGGCCGGCGTCATCCTGCAAATGGATCTGCTGGGTCTGCCGTCCATCGAACAGTTTCCGCTGATCGATGCGCCCCAGCCGGCGCTGGTTCGCGAGGGCTACAAGGCGTTGCAGGATATCGGCGCGATCGACGAAGAGCACCGGTTGACAAAACTCGGACGCAATCTTGCCGGGTTTCCGGTAGATCCGCATCTGGCGCGCATGATTGTGCAGGCGCGCGAAGAAGGCGCCTTGCCGGAAATCCTCGTGCTGGTTGCCTTTCTTTCAATTCAGGATGTGCGCGAGCGCCCGACCGAAAAGGCCGATGCCGCCGACCTGACCCATAAGCAGTGGACGGATCCCGGCTCCGATTTCATTACGATCCTGAATCTATGGAACGCCGTTGAGGCCGAGCGAGGTGAAGGCGGTTCGCATGGGAAACTGCGCAAGTTCTGCAGGAAAAACTTTATCAACTACCGTCGCGTCATGGAGTGGCGCAACCTCTGGATCGACCTGCGGGAAACCGTGCGTGAACTTCGTTGGGAACAATCTCGCGTTAAACCACACAGCCGTAAAGGCAACAATGTATCCTTTGGCGACGCGGCATCTTTGCACAATACTCATTATGATTTGGTGCATCGCAGCCTGCTGGCGGGGTTACCGGCCAACATTGGACTCAATGGCGAGGATCGGGTGTTCACTGCGGCAAGAAACCGGAAGTTTTTCATTTTTCCCGGGTCAACGCTGTTTAAGAAGCCCCCCGACTGGGTGATGACCTTCTCGCTGGTGGAAACCACGAAGCTCTATGCCCGCATGGTTGCCGGCATTCAGCCGGAATGGTTGAAGGATGTTGCACCGCACCTGTGCAAGTCGGTCTACAAAAACCCGGCATGGAATGCGGAAAAAGGGTTCGTCTATGCCACCGAATCGGTCATCTCGGGAGGGCTGACCCTGACATCGGGGCGTAACGTCCACTTTGGTCCGATCAATCCGCCTGAAGCTCGAAAGATTTTCATCCGAGAGGGGCTGGCATCCGCCAACCTGAGTACGCGAGGCGGCTGGCTTAAACTGCATCAGCAGATGCTTGACGAGATTCAGGCATTGGAGGAAAAGATCCGCCGGCCAGGCGCCCTGCTCGATCACGATGCGATCTGCGACCACTTCGACCGCTTGCTTCCTGTAGATGTCTACAGCGTTAAAACGCTGGAGCAATGGCTCCGAACCTCCAAAGCGCGGATTGCCATGCGGATGAAGGACGCCATGTTTCCGCAAACCAGTGCAATCAGTTCGGCAGACTATCCCGACTCACTTGAATTTCATGGCGAGGAGTTTCATCTGATCTACACCTTCGACCCCGGCGATGAGCTGGATGGGATAGCGCTCGTCTGCCCCACGGAGAAGCTGGCCTTCCTGCCCGACTGGGCCCCCGACTGGCTGGTGCCGGGCTGGCTGGAGGAAAAAAGCGGTCGACTGCTGCGTACGTTGCCGAAAAACCTGCGGGGTGCGATTGCTCCCATAGACCAAACCGCAAAAGATTTCACGCACACATGCGCAAGTGTGCGCGAACAACCCCTGCTGCATGCCCTGTCCGCTTTCCTTCAACAAGCATATAATCTTCCGGTCGATGCGACCGATTTTGATGAAGCAGTCCTTCCGGAATTCCTGAAGATGAAAGTGATCGAGACCGAGGGCGATTCCATCGTAAAAATCCACAAAGCATTCTCGGATGAACATCGGATGCACATCCATCGAAGCGGGGCCGCCACCGCTTTCGCCAAGTGGAGCCTGCCGCCCCAGAAAGCGTGGCCCGGAGATGTGCTGCCTGAATTCATTACCAGCGAAGACAGCAAGCATACGCGTGGTTATCCCGCCCTGACGGCAGATGCGGCGGGGGTCGGCCGTCAGGTCTTTCTAAGTGTGGTGGTAGCCGAATATGCCCACCGTATGGGTCTGGTGCTGCTGTTCCGGATCCAACAGGCGGATCAGGTTAAATATGTCGAAAAGCGTCCGCCACTCGATTCTATCCTGCAGCTCTCCCTGTCGGCCATTGACAGCGGTTTTTTAACCGACCTCGTCGATGCCGCGATCTACGACGCACTTACGAACGAAGGACACTTGGACATACGCGAGCCGGCCATCTTTGCCGACCGGGCGGCGGAAGCCCGAACCACTTTGTATGAAATGCTCGAACAACATTCAACGATGCTTACTACCATGATGGAGCAGCGCGAGTCCATTGTGACAAGCCTCGGTCAGTTGACTGCCGATTTCGACGCGCTGCACGATCTGGACATGCAGCTTGCCTTCCTGTTCCGACCGGGTTTTCTTAAGACCCGCGAGGTCTTCAGCCGCTACCCGCGCTATCTCAAAGCGATGCAGGTTCGCATACAGCGGATAAAAAACAATCCTCAGGCCGATCGACGCAAGCTGACCGAGGTGGAACCGTTTCAAAACCAGCTCAGCGACAAGCTGCTCGAGTGCGAGGATATCGCATCGGCCTATGACCTGATTGAATTTGCGATGCTGCTGGAGGAGTTCCGCGTGAACCGCTTTGCGCCGGAAATAAAAACCCCCGTCAAGATATCTGCTCAGCGGCTGGAGGAAGCCTTGCGGAATCTTCAATAAATTTGACATGACCAACCGGAGACATGACACTGCGGTCTGTTAACGATAGGAAAAGCTCATGCTTGCAGGCGTCATTTTTGATTTTGATGGAATTATTGTAGACAGCGAACCTTTGCATTTTCGCGCCTTCAACGCCGTGCTGAAGCCCGAGGGCCTGGAGATCGGCTGGGAGGATTATTGCACGACCTATATTGGATTCGATGACCGCGATGCCTTCAAAGAGGTCTACAGGCAGGATAGCAGAAAAATTGATTCCCGCGAGCTGAAGCGTCTGATTGCGGAAAAGGCCGCCCTGTTTGAGCAATATGCACAGCACGGCGAAGCCAAACCGTTGCCGGGTGCGGTGGAACTTATTAAGAGCCTGCCCGTGCGTCTTCCGGTTGCCCTTTGCAGCGGGGCACTTCGGGAAGACATCCTGCCGATCATTACCATGCTCGGCATCGATAACGCCTTCAATGTGATTGTAACGGCCGAGGACACGTCAAAAAGCAAACCGGATCCCGCCCCCTACAAGCTGGCGCTCAAAAAGCTGGGTCTGGATGATCCTTCAGTCGCAATTGCCATCGAGGATACGCCGGCCGGTATCATCTCGGCCAAGCGTGCCGGCCTGAAGGTGCTGGCTGTCACCAACAGCTACGACCGCGACTTTCTGATGGACGCCGACGCCATTACCGGGTCGCTGGAGGACGTTTCGCGGCTCACCCTCGAAGATCTGGTTCTCTAAAACGTTAAAAAAATAATAGGCCCACATCCCAGAAGGGTCGCACGCTGTGCGACCGGTCAGACGGCGTTGGCCCCTTCCAAAGGTTCCGCCAATACGGAAAAAAGTATTTTTTAAACTCTCCGGCACAAAAAAAGCTCCCGCGACGGGAGCTTTTCCTGAATCCAGACGGCGGCTTTACATAGCGCCGCTGATATAGGTTTCCAGATTTTTGATTTTGAAATCCTTTTCGACGATCAGGTATTTCACCACATCGCCGATCGATACAATCCCGCACAATGCCTTATCGCGTAATACCGGCAGGTGACGGATGCGTTTGTCGGTCATCAACTGCATGCAGTCATCCAGCGAGGTTTCGGGGGTTACCGTCGTGAGGTTTTTCGACATGATATCCTGAACCATCACATCCTCGAGATTTTTCCCCTTAAGAACGACTTTTCGGATCACATCGCGCTCGGAAATAATGCCCACCACATCGCCGCCGGCCATGACGACGGAGGTGCCCGCAGAAATATCCTCCATCTGTACGATCGCTTCGCTTACCAGTTGATCGGGTTTTACCGTTAATACGTCATATCCCTTTGAGTCGAGCAGGTTTGATACAGCACCCATGATGGCCTCCTTAATAGTAATTAGTTGTTTCCTGACTGGTACAGTATATAGACATTCATAAAATCGACAAGCCAATCAGCATATTTAGACAAAATCCTAAAAAAGAATGCACGCTTCCAATTTCATGGGATGCAATTAGGATGGATGCATGCATGAATTATCTTTGGCGCAGGGTCTGGTGGAGCAGCTTCGGCAAACGGCCGAGGCGGAGGGCGCGACCCGTGTAACCAGCGTCACGGTGGTGATTGGAAACTATTCCGGTGTAGAACCCGATGCCTTCGAGTTTGCCTTTCCCTTTGCGACTGAAGGGACCCTTGTCGATGGCGCTGAACTGATTATCGATCTGCTGCCCGTCAGCGTGGAATGCCGGCAATGCAAGACTACTTCGCACCCGGAGCCGATCAACCTTGTCTGCATGAAGTGTGGTTCAGACGATGTGGTTCTGCAGGGCGGTCGGGAGTTTCTGATCCGCTCGGTTGAAATCGATGTGCCCTAGACGAGGGTCAGGGT
>JABDQT010000104.1 GCA_013042165.1 Kiritimatiellales bacterium
CCCTTGAACAGCGCCTGTGTTTTCGGCCGCTCATAAAAATGGAAAAAGAACAGGGCAAAGGTGGTCATCATAATCATGCCCGGCAGCGAAACCGCGAGCGTGGCGATCAATGCGCCGGGAATGCCGCCGGTCTGGTAGCCGACGAATGTCGCCATGTTGATGGCGATCGGCCCCGGCGTGCTTTGCGCGATGGCAATCAGGTCGACAAAGCGCTCGGTCGTCATCCATCCCCGCCGCTCCACCTCCTGCTGCAGAAACGAAAGCACGGCATACCCGCCGCCGAACGCAAAAAGGCCGATCGTAAAGAAGGAGCCGAAAAGCTGGATCAGCGCACTCACGCCTCTACCCCCTTCCGAAACAGCAACAACCCCAGCAGACCGCCGGCAACGATCATCAGCACCGGATGTGCATTGAGCCCAACAATGGCCAGGAAAGATCCGGCGGCGATCACGCCTTTGGAAATCGAGTTGACGGATTTTTGTCCCACCTGCCAGACGGCCATGGTAATCATCGCCACGACTGCGGCGCGGATTCCGGAAAACCCCTTCTGCACCCATGGATGGTCAAAGTAGGGTGTTAAAAAGGCGGCAATGAGCAGAATCACAACCAGTGACGGCGCGGCCATCCCTGCGGCGGAGAACACGGCACCGGAAATCCCGCGCTTGCGATAGCCCACCAGCGTGGCGGTATTCATGGCGATGATGCCGGGAATGGACTGGCCAAGGGCATAGTAGTCGACCATCTCCTCGTCGGAGATCCATTCCCTGGAGTCGACCACTTCAAGCTTCATCAGCGGGAACATGACATATCCACCGCCGATGGTCGTTGCGCTGATACGGACAAAGGTCCAGAAAAGCTCCAACAGCCTCGGACATTCCGATTGCTTTGCCATCAGAGCCTTTCCGTCGGCACCAACGCTAGAAACGGATGCACGACGCGTGAAGCGCCTCGATCTGCGCGGCAATAGTCTCCACCAGCTCAGAGTCGACTTGCTGGCTGACCTTCAACAGCGCAAGGGAGTTTTCGCCGGAGGGGTCGTGCGGGTTGCGCATGTCGTCGATGTTGATACCGGCTTCCGCGAGTGCGTTACCGATTCTTCCGATGACGCCGGGACGGTCCTTGTAGATGAAGAGCACCGCGGTTCCGAGCGGCTCGAAGTAGAGCTTGTCGAAGTCGTTGATGCGGGAAATCATCATATTCCCTTCGGCCACGGTGCCGCGCACGCTGATGCGCTGGAAATGCGCGGCATCAACCGACGTGGTGACATCGACGGTAATGGAGTTGCCGTACCCCTTGCTGGTATCGGTTTCGCGGTTGAAGTATTCCACGCCCATCTCCTTGAGATACTCCACGGCGGCATCGTAGCCGAGCGTGCGGTCGAAGTCGTCGCTGAGCGCCGCCACGATCTGCACCAGCAGCCAATCGCAAAACTGCGCGAGGTCGCCGTAGAAACTGGTCTCGATGAGTTTCATCTGCTTGTTGCCGCCGGCAATGCCGCGGCAGGTGTGCGCCAGTGCAAAGGCCAGCTCGGAGTAGGCACGGTCGAGCCCTTCAGGCACATCGCGGTTGACCACATAGGAGGCAATGCCCTTTTCGTCATAGCCGATGAGCTGGGTGGCGGAGCGCAGAGCCGCGTTATAGTTTGCCTCAACCGTGCTGGCTCCCAGGTGCGGCAGCATGATGTCGGCAATATCGGTAATAGTCTTTTCGCCTTCTGCATCCTTGGGATAGACATCGTTGAGGAACCGGAGGTTCTTGTCGGTCTTCAGCTCCCGCAGATCCTTTTCATTGATGATGCCGGCGCGGGCGCAGTTAATCAGGGTCGCGCCGTTTTTCATACGGGCTAAGAGCGACTTGTTGATGATGCCGCGGGTATCCTCGTTTTCGGGCATATGAAGCGAGATATAGTCGCACTGCTCGAAAATCTCCTCCAGGTCGGCCGACTCCGCGCCCAGATCGCGGGCCCGCTCGTCGGACAGAAAGGGATCGTAGGCCAGAACTTTGACATCGAAGCCGGAAAGGCGCTTGGCGACCAGCTGGCCGATGGCGCCGAAACCGACGATGCCCACCGCCTTGCCTGTGATCTCGCGGCCCATGTAGCTTTTCTTTTCCCATTTTCCGACGCGGGTGGAAGCGTCGGCCCGCACCACGTGCCGGGCATCGGCGAGCATCAGCGCAATCACCTCTTCAGCCACGGCATTGGCGTTGGCACCCGGTGTGTTCATCACATCGACCCCTTTGGTGCGGGCATACTTCGTATCGATGGTGTTGTAGCCGGCACCGGCGCGGATGATCACCTTGAGCGACGGCAGGGCATCAATGATTTCCGGCGTCACCTTCTCCGAGCGAACAAACAATGCATAGGCATCGGGATGCTGCGAGGCCAGTGTGCCGATATCGCTTGAGTCATCCTGGATCACTTCGTAGCCGCCGTGTTTGCCTAGTGTTTCGCGGGCGACCGCGTCGAGCTTTGTCGGTATCAGCACCTTCTTCATGGTTTCCTCTCGTAGGTTGGGTTGAAAATCAGGCAAACAGACTATGCAGGCTTCACCGGGGAATCAAGCTTTGACAAATCCATTTTTCTGGGAGAACCTTTACATTTGATGGGACGGTATCATGAAGAGAAGAATCCATTTACTGAACTGCCTGGCCGCCACCCTTGTGCTCACCGGGTGCATGGGGTATCGACTGGGCGGCTCCCTTCCGGAAGGGATCACAACCGTGGCTGTTGCGCCGGTCGTCAACAAGACCTCCGAGCCGGCTATCGAACTGCAGATTACCCATGCCCTGCGCGAGCGTATTCAGTTTGACGGCCGGCTGAAGCTGGTCGACAACGCGCAACAGGCCGACGCCGTCATCGAGGTTGCACTGAGCGCCTACCAGCTTAACCCGATCGCCTTCCGCACCGACCTGCGCACGACACCCGAGCTCTACCGGGTGCGAATCAGCGGGAACGCTGAGCTGAAAAAGGTGGCTACCGGCAAAGTTATCGCATCATCCACCACCTTCGGCGAATCGGTATTCGAATTCAAATCCGACCTCACCAGCTCCAA
>JABDQT010000111.1 GCA_013042165.1 Kiritimatiellales bacterium
CCCTTCTTCCAGTTCCTTACTCATAGTCTCACCTCGATACCCTTTGATTTCATATATTCCTTGAGTTCACCAACCGTGAGTTCTCCGAAATGGAACAGCGATGCGGCCAAAACAGCATCGGCTTTACCCTCTGTTACGGCATCCACAAAATGATCTTTGGTCCCGGCCCCGCCGGAGGCAATCACGGGAACCCCGACCGCCTCGGAGACCGCGCGGGTCAGTTCGAGATCATAGCCATCCTTCGTACCGTCGGCATCCATGCTGGTAAGCAGGATTTCTCCGGCCCCGCGCCGGGTTCCTTCGATGGCCCACTCAATGGCATCAAGCTCGGTCGGGTTACGCCCGCCATGCGTAAAAACACCCCAGGTTCCATCGCCATTGCGGCGGGCATCGATCGCCAGCACGGTACACTGGGAACCAAACGAGTCGGAACACTCATTGAGAATATCCGGATTATTGATGGCGGCCGTATTGAAAGAAACTTTGTCAGCCCCCGCTTTGAGCATAGTCCGCACATCGGCGGGAGTGCGGATTCCGCCCCCTACGGTCAACGGCATGAAAACCTGCTCCGCACAGCGACGAACAATATCGACCATCGTATCGCGCCCGTCACTCGAGGCCGTGATATCAAGGAAACAGAGCTCATCCGCACCTTGTGCTTCATATGCCTTGGCGCACTCTACTGGGTCACCGGCATCGCGCAGATCCACAAAATTGACGCCTTTCACGACGCGTCCGCCGGTTACATCCAGACACGGAATAATACGTTTAGCCAGCATTCAATCTACCTGTGTTAAAAATCGACAACGCGGCATCATACACATTCTTAACGGCCACACCACCCTCGGCGGCGCATTTCCGGCAATCCTCAATTTCCGGTGAAGCCGTGATGACCTCACCGCTTCGTTTTCCGACCTTCATCCGAACATCCCCAAACGGAGTCTCCACGGTCTGGAAACTGCGCTCCAGCACCGAGCGTCTGGACAGCCGCTCGCGAATGCCGAATGTGGTCGATTCCCGGAAAACCAGATCAAGCATGCGCTCGCGGTCGGCAGGTAGACAGAGCACCGTCAGCAGAATACCCTGCCGTTGCTTTTTCATCAGCACCGGCGTGGTAAACACATCAAGCGCACCGGCTTCGAGCAACTGATCAAACAGGCACCCGACCAGCTCCGGTGTGGTATCGTCGAGGTTACATTCCAATACGAGACATTCATCAGCCGTTTGATCTACCGCCGAATCATAAAGCGTCGTACGCAAAAGATTGGGCCGCCCGTTAAGTTTACGATGCCCAAAGCTGTACGAAGTATTTGAGGCTTTGCTTCCGGCAGACGGCGCACCCGCTGTGCGCCAAGTTGAAAGCAGTGCCGCTCCCGTCGGGGTGACCATTTCAAACGGTTCATCCACATCCTGCACCGGGAACCCTTCCAGCAGACGCAGCGTGGCCGGAGCCGGGTTCGGGTAGGTTCCATGCGCGCACTCGATGGTACCGTGTCCCTGCGGCAGACTGCGGATCGATACACCATCCACCCCCAGCTTATGCAGCGCCAGACAGCACCCGACAATATCGACGATCGAGTCCATGGCCCCAACCTCGTGAAAATGGATTTTTTCAATATCCACCCCGTGAATCGCCGCCTCCGCTTCACCGATGCGCCGAAATACTTTTGACGACTCCACTTTGACAGGTTCCGGTAACGCACTCTCATCGATCAGCTTGAGAATGACGCTCAAATGCCGTCCATGGTGATGGTCATGATCGTGGTCGTGATGATGCGTATGTTCGTGCAGTTCCACTTTTGCACGCACACCGCTCATGCCCTGCTCAACCACCTTATCAACGACAATCTCGAATGGATCAACCTGAAGTGACTTCAGTTCCTCGTTCAATTCATCGACCGACACGCCGAGTCCGATCAGCGCCCCGAGAATCATATCCCCGCTCGCCCCGCCTATGCTTTCAAAATGTAATGTCTTCATACGCGCCGAAGAATGGCAGGTTTTGGGTTGTGAGCCAAGAGTGATGTAGCCGCGATCGGTGATCGCGGATTGCCCGTCCACCGGAAAGCGGGGTCGCGGCCCCCACCCTACACACTTAAAACTCAACCAAACTTCACCAGCCCCGCTTCGCGCAGGCTGAGGAAGTCGGTTGCGTTGTGA
>JABDQT010000114.1 GCA_013042165.1 Kiritimatiellales bacterium
GCCTTCGTGTTCTTCGTGGTGAACTAATCCCCTCCGTGGTTACCCCTCATCCGCATCGGAATAACTAAAATCTCTTTCCGTGTCCTCTGTGGTTAAACTCCGCCCGCACCGCAATAACCAAAATCTCTTTCTGTGTTCTCTGTGGTTAAACTCCGCCCGCACTGTTTTCGTGTTCTTGGTGTTTTTCGTGGTAAATTAAATCCGCCCGTGCCTCTGTGGTGAATAATCCATCGATATAGAACATTGAGATAGATTCAATGTTGTCCGGTTCATCCTGTTATCCGGTCAAAAATATAATTTCCAGGGGTATGGAAAAATGGAATAAATGGTAACTTCAAAAGCTGGCAAAAAGCTTGGGAGCATTGATCAAAAGTCGAAGCTGGTTTTTTCTTCCCAACGCCAAAAGCCCAATGCCTAATGCCCAGCAGCATTTTATGGAACAATAATAATGATGAGGAATGTCATATGAAAAAAGCTTTAGTATGCGGAGCAGGCGGCTTTATTGGCGGTCACATGGTGGCGCGGCTCAAGGACGAAGGATATTGGGTGCGCGGCGTGGACATCAAGGAACATGAGTTTTGCACTCCGCTGGCGGATGACTTTGTGGTTGGTGATCTGCGCGATCCCCAGCTGGTGGCGAAGGTCGTCGATGAAGGGATGGACGAAATCTACCAGTTCGCGGCCGACATGGGCGGGGCGGGTTATATCTTTACTGGCGAGCATGATGCCGGGGTGATGCACAACTCCGCGCTATGCAACCTGAATGTGCTCGATGAAGCCGCACGCAAAAAGGTCGGAAAGATCTTCTATTCCTCTTCGGCGTGCATCTATCCGGAGGATATCCAAACGGATCCGAACAACCCGGGGCTCAGGGAATCTTTTGCCTATCCGGCCAATCCCGATTCGGAATATGGATGGGAAAAACTCTTTAGCGAACGTCTCTATCTGGCCTATCAGCGAAACCACGGCATTCAGGTACGGGTGGCGCGCTTTCACAATATCTTCGGACCGCAGGGCACGTGGTGCGGGGGACGTGAAAAGGCGCCGGCGGCAATGTGCCGAAAGGTGGCGGAGGCCGAGGATGGCGGTGAAATCGAAATGTGGGGCGATGGTGAGCAGACCCGTTCGTTTCTCTACATCGATGAGTGCATCGAGGGCGTACGGCGACTGATGGAGTCGGAGGTGTCGGACCCGATCAATATTGGTTCGGATGAGATGATTTCGATCAACGGGCTCGCACAAATGGTCGCGGATGTTGCCGGCAAAAAAATTGGCCTTCACCACATACCCGGTCCGTTGGGCGTGCGGGGTCGCAATTCGGAAAATAGCATGATCCATGAAAAACTGCAGTGGTCGCCGTCGCAACCGCTGCGTGCCGGCATCGAAAAAACCTATGCATGGATCGCGGAACAAGTGGACGCGACCCCATAATACGCTAGTGTTTCCTGCTAATTTCGGATAGCTTATACGGTTAAACAGGGGATGGCTTGATACGAGAACCGGTCAATATTGATGTCGGCGCAAAGCAGCCGAGGTTCATCAAACGATATGTTTCCAACGCAACCGCGGTCATTTTGGCCGATGTGCTGGTGGTTTCACTGGCTTTGGTGATAGCCAACGGATTGCTTTTGGTAATCAACAAGATTCCCTTCTATATCTATAACGGCTTTCTCATTATTCCGGCCTGGGTTGTGGTTGCAGCTGTTGCCCGGTTGATTCCGGGTTGGGGAATAGGTGCTGTTGAAGAGCTGCGGCGGATTCAAAAGTCCCTCTTCGTCCTGTTTGCCACCATCCTGCTGGTTTCATACTTTGCGCGCACACAATTCGCCAGCAGCCGTATTGTTTTCCTGTTTACCTACCTGATCAGCGCTTTTCTGATTCCGCTCGGCCGGGCAGCGGTCCGGGGGTTGGTGATCCGTTTAGGGCAATGGGGAGTGCCGGTTTCGATTTATGGTGATCCGGCGTCCATCAGAACCCTGATCCAGGCGCTGCGTGCCGATAGGGGATTGGGCTACATACCCTCTATGATTTTCAGCGACGATATTGAAACGGGAACGATCGTCGATAATGTTGCTGTGCAGGGAAACCTTCACAACACAACCTATCGCACACCGGTGGCCATTGTAGCACTGGAACAAAGCTCCCGGCATCAACTGGTCGACGTGCTGGAAGGTCCGCTGGAGGTCTATCGGCGGGTGATTGTTATCCCCGATCTCCTTGAAGCACCTTCTCTCTGGGTGGTGCCGCGCGACCTGCAGGGGATCCTCGGCTTGGAGATCACGAAGAATCTGTTGAATCCCTTTGCCCGATACTTCAAACGCTTCATCGACCTGTTGCTTGTGATCGGAACCCTTCCGCTATGGCTGCCGCTCATGACGCTGATCTATGTATTGATCTGGCTCGAGGATCGGAGAAATCCGGTCTTCATACAAACCCGCCTCGGCCGAACCGGCGGCACCTTCCGGGCGATT
>JABDQT010000119.1 GCA_013042165.1 Kiritimatiellales bacterium
AGCACCTTCTTGGCGGCGAGGATGTCGAGGTGGTCCTCGGTCGACCGATCCCAGGGAAGTTCGGAGAGCACGTCGAGGTAGGTTCGGATCACGCCGTGCTCCGGCGAAGCCGAAGGCACCGCTTTGAGGCGCTGGAGCTCCCGGTCGGCCGCTTCGCGCGCCGCCTGCGGCAATTTGGCCTCTTCGAGTTTTTTCTCCAGCTCCAGCATTTCGTTGGCCAGCGGGTCGTCCTCGCCCAGTTCGTTCTGGATCGTTTTGAGCTGCTCGCGCAGGAAGATTTCGCGCTGCGTGCGGGTGAAGGTTTCATGCACCTTGTTTTCGATCTTACTGCCCAGCTTTAGAATCTGGTATTCGCGGTTGAGGAACTGCATTAGCTTTTTGAGCCGCCGACCGGGCTTGTTGTCGGCCAGCAGTTTCTGCCGCATCTCGACGGGGATCGGCAGGTTGGTGGCAATCAGGTCGGACAGCTGCTCCGCGGTGCCCATATTGAAAATGGCCACCACCAGTTCGTCGGGCATGTTCGGAGACATCGCGACCAGCTGCTGGAACTTTTCCGCAGCACTGCGCACGAGGGCTTCCGTTTCAAGCGACTCATCCTTCAGGTCTTCAATCATCCGGTAGTGCGCGGTCGGATACGGCTCGTCGGTGATCAGATCCGTCAGTTCACAGCGCGAAAGCCCTTCCACGAGCACATGCGTCGAGCCGTCGGGAAAATTGAGCGTCTTGATCAGGCGGGCAACGCACCCCACGCGGTGGAGATCCTTTTTTGAAATGCGGGATTCATCGATCTCTTCCCGGCGCTGCAGGGCCGTGATGAAGTGCGGCGTCCGCAAGGAGAGTTCGGTGACCAGTTTTTTCGATTCCTCGGTCGTGATTACGAGGGGGGCGACCATTTGCGGATAAAGAACAAAGTTCTTCAACGGCATGACCGGCAGCAGATCCGGAACGTCCGCATCCGCTACGACTTCAATTTCAACGTCTTCGTTATCTTCCTGTGCGCTCATAAAACAATTGGTTCTTCTCGTTTTTTGGAAGAATAGGCCAGACGGATTCCGATGTCTGGAAAAATGCGCACTAAATTCCCTTCATCCGCACCAGGCCATGTGCGACCGCTGTTTTTTCTAGAAACGGAAAGGAGAAACGGCTAAAACTTTGTCGGCATATGCTAAAATCCATAAGGGGGATAAATGCTTTCTCAAATCAATGCGGGTGCGGTGCTGGGGATCGACGCCTTCCCGGTAGAGATCGAGGTCAACGCGGGACATGGTGAACCCAAGGTGATTATCGTCGGCTTGCCCGATGCCGCCGTGAAGGAGAGCTCCGACCGCGTCTGGACCGCGCTCATCAATTCCGGTTTCCGTCAGCCGCTGGGCCGCACGACCATCAACCTTGCGCCGGCCGACATGAAAAAGGAGGGGCCGAGTTTTGATCTGCCCATAGCGCTCGGGATCATCGCGGCCCTCGAAGACATCAGCACAGATCTGCTGCCGCGTATCTGCATCGTGGGCGAACTGGCATTGAGCGGTGCGGTGCGCAGAGTGCGCGGCGTTTTGCCGATTACGCTGATGGCAAAAAAGGCCGGCATCAAGGCCATGATGGTTCCGGTTGAAAATGCGGAAGAGGCGGCGGTCGTCGATGGAATCAAGGTGTATCCCGTGCGCAACCTGCGCGAGGCGGCCGACTTCCTGAATCAGGATATCAAACTCGACCCCTATGACCTCAACATCCAATCGGTTTTCGAGGCCAACAGCCTCTACGAAGACGACTTTGCGGATGTGAAGGGGCAGGAGTTTGCCAAGCGTGCCCTTGAGGTGGCGGTCAGCGGCGGGCATAACCTGCTCATGATCGGCCCGCCCGGCACGGGGAAAAGCATGCTCGCCAAGCGCATTCCTTCCATCCTGCCGTCCATGTCGCTCGACGAAGCGCTCGAGACCACCAAGATCCACAGCATTTCCGGATCGCTTAAATCGCATCAGGCGCTGGTGGCCAGGCGGCCGTTCCACTCGCCGCACCATACGATTTCCGATGCCGGTCTGCTCGGCGGCGGCACCAACCCGATGCCCGGTGCGGTGAGCCTCGGCCACAATGGCGTGCTGTTTCTCGACGAGCTGCCCGAATTCCAGCGCAGCGTGCTCGAAGTGATGCGCCAGCCGCTCGAAGATGGGGAGGTGACCATCGCCCGTGCTGCGGCCAGCGTCACCTATCCCTGCTGCTTCATGCTCGTGGCCGCCATGAACCCGTGCCCATGCGGCTATCAGACCGATCCCAAACGCGAGTGCCGCTGTTCACCGACACAGATCGCCCGCTACCGCAGCAAGATTTCCGGCCCGCTGCTCGACCGCATCGACATCCATGTCGAGGTGCCTGCCATTGCCTATGAGCAATTAACGCGGTTGGGGAAAGGCGAGCTTTCATCCGCCATCCGCAAGCGCGTTGTACGGGCGCGCGAAATCCAGCAGATACGCTATAAAGAGCAGCCCGGCACCCACTGTAATGCCAATATGCGCAGCAAGACACTGCACCGGGCCTGCCGTATGGAACCCGCAGCCGAACAGATTCTGCGGACGGCCATGTCTGACCTCAACTTCAGTGCCCGCGCCTATGACCGCATCCTGAAAGTCGCCCGCACCATCGCCGACCTGGAGGCCTCCGACCTGATTGAATCGCACCACATATCCGAGGCGATCCAGTACCGGACCCTGGATCGGCAGCTGTGGGTTTGAGGTAAACGAGATGTTTTTCGCTGCTTACCTCCAAGTTTCCGGATAAACTCTGCAAGGTTTAAGCACATCAGGCGAATCTTCTACTTTGTGAATTTGTTCAAACCGCAGCGGTTTAGGAGATCATGTTAATGAGTGAAATGTGCCGTGTAGAGGATGTCCATAAATCGTATGGAAAGACGGAGGTGCTCCGTGGGGTGTCGTTCAGCATGGATGCCGCCGAACGGGTTGGCCTGATGGGCCCGTCGGGATCGGGGAAGTCCACGCTGCTGAATTGCCTGTCAGGGATTGACCGGCCCGACTCCGGTCAGGTGAGCATCGCCGGATTGGATCTGTCCCATGCATCAACCCGTGATATTGCTGCGCTGCGGCGGACCGATGTCAGTACGGTGTTTCAATTTTTTCACCTACTGCCGACGCTCACCGCGTATGAAAACATCCAGCTGAGTTTGCAACTGGCCGGCGTCAAGCCGGCCGAGCGCGGCGAGCGGGTGAAGGAGCTTCTGGAAGCGGTGCAGCTGGAGCATCGGGCAGCCGCCTTGCCGGAAACGCTCAGTGGCGGGGAGCAGCAGCGCGTCGCGATTGCCCGTGCGCTGGCGCATCGGCCGAAGGTCATTCTGGCCGATGAGCCGACCGGGAACCTCGATAGCCATGCCGGTATGAACATTCTCAACCTGCTCGATGAGCTGGCGGCCCGTTATCGCATTGCCATGCTCATTGTTACTCATTCGGAGGAGGTCACCCGTATCTGCGGGCGGGTTCTGCACATGCGCGACGGCCAACTGGTATGAGCGGAGGAATGATGTTCCGTAATGTGCGCTGGGATATGCTGTTGACCATGTTGAGGTGCTTGAGCCTGCGCCACGCGAGGCGGGCACCGTTTTCAACCGGCGCCATGATCGCCATCGTGGCGCTGGGGGTTGCGGTATTTTTTTCGGTGCGCCTGGCCAACCGTGCGGCCATCAGTGGTTTTCAGATGTTTGCCAACTCGGTTTCGGGAACCAGCGATTTTGTGCTGACCGGTCCCGGTTCGCGAGTTCCGATGGCGGAGCTGCCCCGTTTACGCCGTGCGATGGATCCCTTGCCCGTTGCGCTGATTCCTGTTGTTGAGGGCACCGCCACTATTCCGGGCACGGGGAAGGTCGAAGGCGGCTTTGATGCCGCCCAGGTGGGTGTGCTCGGGCTTGATCTGCTGGCCGTCAGAAACATGGTCTACGTTCGTCCCGCACAAAGCTCCATTACAACGGCTTCAGACGATGAATTTGCACGGTTTGATTCCGTCTACATCACCCGTGCACTGGCCGACTGGCTGGAGGTTCAAAAGGGTGATAAGCTATCTGTGGTGCTCGGTGATGCACCGGTTTCGCTGGATATCGGCGTCGTTCTGGAACCTTCGCCATTGCTTCCGGGCAGCCGCGAGAAGAGAATTCTGGTGGACCTGCCCGCGTTGCAGAAGCTGATGGGAACAACGGATCATGTCGATCGCATCGAGATCATTGTACCGGAGGGGCAGCAGTCTGAAGAGCTGTACGGCTTGGTTGAGGAACGGATTGCAGCACTGGATCCTTCGGTCTGGACGGTTCTGGAAAGCGATTATCACGTGAAAGCCGGACAGTCCATGACCGCCGCCTTTCGATTAAACCTGACGATTCTCTCGGTGCTGGCGCTGCTCGTTGGTCTCTATCTTATTCTGCAGGCGATGGAGGCCGCAGTGGTTCGCAGGCGCGGGGAAATCGGGATTATGCTCTCGATGGGTTTTGAACCCGGCTGGATACGTCGGGCCTGGCTGGTTGAATCGCTGCTGCTGGGGGTTGCGGGAAGCGCTCTGGGTCTGCTGCTCGGGTGGGCCCTGGCGCAGGGGGCGGTCCGCGCGGTTGTGCGTACCGTGAACACCCTCTATTTCAGCACCACGGTGGAAGCGGCAGGATGGGACTGGGGCGAAGCTTTGATGGTTTTCGCTCTCGGTGTGGGTGCTTGTGTGCTGGCCGGCTCCATACCGGCCCACGATGCCGCCACAACCCCGCCGGTTCAAGTGCTACGGCGGCAGGGCCGCGGCGGCGGCGTGCGGCTGCCTGATCATCCTGCCTTCGGCTCGCTGCTGTTGGTGGTCGGTGTGTTTGCGGCCCGTATGCCGGCCTTCGAAATAGCCGAGGGAGCTCCGTTCCCGGTCGGCGGGTATGTGGCCGCCTTATGCTGGCTGGCAGGTGCGGCAATTCTTGCCGGCAGGGCGCTGGTGTTTTTTCCGAAGATGATGGCACCTTTGATGGAACATGATGCGGCATGGAAACTGTCCCTCAGCCAGTTCAGGCATCTGACAGGCCGGCATAAACTGACGGTTGCCGGTCTGGTCGTGGCGGTCGGGATGGCGGCCGGAATGGAAACCCTGATCCATTCGTTCGACCGCTCCGTGACCGCCTGGATCGGTCAGGCCCTCCGGGCTGATTTGTTTGTGGCGGTCAAGGGGATCGAGAATGCCTCGAACCGCAACCGGATCAGCGAACGGGTTTGGCAGGATCTTTCGAACGACCCGGATGTCGAACGCACCGATGTAGGCCATATCTTCCGGATCGAATTCCGTTCCGTGCCCATCCTGATTCAGGGGATGCGTTCCGAGGATGCCTGGGGTGGAGCGGGCCGGATCTGGGTGGATCCGCCTTCCGGAATAAGCGGCATATCCGACGTGCCGGTAGACGGCATTCCTTCGGCAGTCGTCAGCGAAAGTTTTGCCAACCGTCATCGCATGGGTTCCGGCGAACAGTTTGAAATACAGACGCCAATGGGCATCCGGAAGATTCGGATTGCCGGTGTCTATGCGGACTATGGCAATGAAGCGGGCACCGTGCTGATGAATGGAGAGCTCGTCTCCCGCTGGTTCAACGACCGGCGTGCGCTGAATCTGGCCGCCACCCTTCGACCCGGAGCGGATGCGGATGCGGTGCGTCAACGCTGGATACAGAAACATCCGGGTTTGGCCGTGAGAACCAACCGGGATCTGCGGGCGGATGTTATGCGGATCTTCCGCCAGACTTTCGCCGTAACCCATGCCCTGAAAGCCATTGGTGTCTTGGTGGCGGTGGGTGGTTTGGCTCTGGCCTTGTTCAGTCTCCTGTTTGAGCGTCGTATGGAACTCGCCACCATGCGGCAATTGGGATTCAGCCGTCGGGAAATTGTGAAAGCCGTGGTTTACGAAGGATCTGCTGTTGCATTGGCTGGATTGGTCGGCGGGCTGCTTCTGAGTATTGCACTCGGTTGGCTGCTGATCTTTGTCATCAATAAACAGTCGTTTGGCTGGACACTGGCTTTTGCTGTTCCGGTCATGAATCTGGCGGGGCTCGCCTTCGCTGTCCTCGGGGCTGCATTGCTGACGGGCCTGGGTGTGGGGCGCTGGGCGTCCCTGCTGAAAGGAGAGCGCGAAGAATGAAGCATGCAATCAGCATATACATCCTGGTGATCGGACTGTGCCTTCAGAATCCTGTGGGTGTTCGTGCAGCAACAACCGACGAGGCTTTCCGGATACCTTCGGCCCATCATATCTTTTCATTTCCTCATGACTACGGCAGCCATCCGGAGTTCCGCATTGAATGGTGGTACCTGACCGGTCAGTTTGCGGCGCCTGCCGGTGACCGCTACGGCTTTCAGGCCACCTTTTTCCGCTATGCCTTCCAGCCCGGAGCGGGAGCCGGATCCGATGCGTTCGGTACCAATCATCTGTTTATGGCGCACATGGCGCTGACCGACGAGACGCGCGAACGCTTTGTGCACGAAGAGCGGTTCAATCGCGATGGCTGGGATGCGTTTGCCGCCGTGGGCGATCTGGATCTACGGAACGGGAACTGGACCCTGCGGCGCACGGAAGACGAGACGATGGAGCTTTCAGCCAGCATCGGTGTCGATACAAGGATGAACCTGACATTCACGCCGGCCAAGTCGAAGGTTTTCTTCGGGGAGAACGGGCTCTCGAAAAAAGGGGCCGATGCCTCGGCCTGCAGCTGGTATATCACCTATCCCCGTTTGATTACAGAAGGGCAGTTAGGGCTGGATGGAAAAACGATCGACGTTTCCGGCGAAGCCTGGATGGATCATGAAATCAGCAGCAGCCAGTTGAGTCGCGATCAGGTGGGCTGGGACTGGCTGAGCGTCCGGTTTGAAGACCAGAGCGAACTGATGCTTTATATCCTGCGCGATGCGGCCGGTCGCCCCGATCCTTTTTCGACGCTGGCCTGGGTTACCAAAGAGGGCGACGTGCATCAATCCGGTCCGGAGAATTTCTCCTGGGAGGTGCTCGATACCTGGACGAGTCCGGAGACCGGAGCAACCTATCCCGTGCATGTGAAGCTATCAGGCCGGCGGCCGGATGGCTCGCCCTTCATGATTACCGTTCGGCCGTGGATGGAGGCACAGGAACTACACGGAAAACTCGGCGGCATCTCCTACTGGGAAGGTGCCTGCGATATTCTGGAAAACGGACGTGTGACGGGCAAGGCCTACATGGAACTGACAGGGTATGCCAACGACCTGGGCGCCGCACTGCAATAGGCGCCTATCCAAAGTAGCGGTCGAGCTCGGCATCCGCCGCATCGCCAAACAGAATTTTGGCGGCTTCCTTCAGCCCTTCCGTGCAGTGGAGCGTTGAGCGATGATGGGTGAGGGCCAGCTGGGAACGGCGCCGGAAGAAGTCCTCCAAACGCAGAACCATTTCGTTCTTGGCGATGTGATGCAGCTCGCCGCGGAGAAAGTTTTCAAAAACCGTGTCTGTCATGGAGGCGTCATTCCGGAACCGTTCGAGCAGCTGGAAGGCATCCTTGCCGTAGCGCCGCCAAAGCCGGCTGGTTTGATCTTCTTTCAGACCGTATTTTTTACACTCGGACTCAAACCGAACCTTTTTCTGCGAAGAAGGTTCTCCGTACCAGGGATCCAGCGAAGGAAAGGAGGCCACACCGAAGGAGGCGACGATTTCCGCCACCTCTTCCCCCACATTGATGCAGTCGGTCAGCTTGCCGCCGTAAATACTGCACAGGCTTCGGTCGCGGTGGACATCGATCTCGTGCTTGCGCGAGAGCGCGGTCCATTCCGCATTGCCGACATCGGCACCTTTCTTCACCACCAGCGGGCGGACTCCGCAGCGCTGCGCAATGACGTCCTTGCGTGTCAGCGGCTTTTCGAGCTTGAGCAGCGCGTTGGCGTTATCCAGAAGAAAGGCGACGTCATCGTCCGTGGGTTCGGCAGCGGCGCTGTCTACCCGGGTGTCGGT
>JABDQT010000122.1 GCA_013042165.1 Kiritimatiellales bacterium
CACGTATCCCATTTGGTCTCCGCCCGCGCCTCGGCATGGGTGGCCCCGGCCGCCGCCGTCTCCTGCGCGGCCAGCTGCCGCCGCAGATCTTCCTCCAGCTCAGCCAGCACCGATTTGCAGATCTTCATCTTATTCATTTTCGTTCTCCACCACAAAGGGCTGGCACTGGGCAGCGAGCTGGGGTGAGACGCGCACGAGCAGGTCGGCGGTAGCGCCTTCGTAGTCCTGCTCAAGAATGGAGGCGCTTTTCTGCAGGGTCGCGAGCAGCTTGCCTTCGCTCATCGGAATGGAGAGCCGCAGCTCAACTTTTCGTCCCTTGAGGCAATCGGCCAGCTCGTCGAAAAGCACGTCGATGCCTTCTCCGGTCAGGGCGGATACCGCCGCAGATTTCGGAAACTGGCGGGCCAGCCGTTTCGCGGCATTGCGGCCCTTTTCATCGTCGATCTTGTTGAACACATACAGCATCGGCTTGTCGAGACCGCCGATTTCATCAAGCACCTTGTGCACCGCCTCGATCTGGGTTTCCACCTGCGGATGAGAGGCATCGATAATGTGCACGAGCAGATCGGCTTCGACCACCTCTTCGAGCGTGGCCTTGAAGGATTCCACCAGATGGTGCGGTAGCTTTTGGATAAAGCCCACCGTGTCGGTCATCAGCATCGGTTCGTGGTTCGGGAGTTCCACCTGCCGGGTAGTGGGATCGAGCGTTGCAAAGAGCTGGTTTTCCGCAAAGATATCCGCTCCGGAAAGGCGGTTGAGCAGTGTGGATTTTCCGGCATTGGTATAACCGACGATGGAGACCAGCGCCCATCCATGGCGACGACGGCCGCGCCGCTGCTCGGTACGGCGGGTCCGAACGAGTTCAAGATCGCGCTTGAGCGTGCGGATCAGATCCTGAATGCGGCGGCGGTCCATTTCCAGCTGGGTCTCACCCGGACCGCGCAGGCCGATCCCGCCCTTCTGGCGTTCCAGATGTGTCCACATGCGGCGCAGGCGCGGCAGGAGGTACTGGTGCTGCGCCAGCTCGACCTGCAGACAGCCTTCTTTGGTCTGGGCACGCTGGGCAAATATGTCGAGAATCAGCTGGGTGCGGTCGAGCACACGGACTTCAAATACATTTTCGAGGTTGCGGCCCTGCGCGGGCGTCAGGTCGTCGTCGAACACCACCATGGAAACGCGGTTTTCCTTGATCCAGTCGGAAATCTCCTCCGCCTTGCCGGTGCCGATATAATGGCCGGCCTTGATTTTTTGCTGACGCACAAGAAACCGTCCTGCCACGTTGGCTCCCGCACTCTCCGCCAGCTGCGCAAGCTCATCCATGGTATCCTTAACGCGCCACTCCTCCTCGCTGTGCAACAGCACGCCGACCAGCAACACGGTTTCGGTTTCGTTATTCTCTGTCTCGATAAGCTCTGACATACGGAATGAGTTTAACCTCAAAATACGCAGAAAGCACATAGTTTGAGATTTTTGTGCTCCTTGTAGTTACATCTGTATTTTGGTCGGACCCAATTTTTTCCAGAAACCAGAAACGGCCTCGGCCAGTTTTTCCTTGGTTGGATAATCGGCTGTGTTGATCCATTCAACGTTAAGCTGATTGCGGAACCAGGTCATTTGGCGTTTGGCCAGCTGACGGGTGCGAACGATGGTTCTTTCCTTCGCCTCTTCAACCGTGAATTCGCCGTTCAATACAGCGAAGGCTTCGGCATAGCCGATGGCCTGCAGTGCCGTGGGAGAGAGTTCGAGCTGGCTCAATTCGCGGGCCTCCTCGAGCAGACCGACGGCATACATCTTTTCAACGCGCTGTGCGATGCGTTTGTGCAGTTCCTCGCGTTCAACATGCAGGCCAACGACAGTTGACCTGGGCTTTGAATCCCAGCTTTTTGATGGGCGGGCGGCGGGCGACCCTCCATGTTTTTTTTCCAGAATACGGATCAGGCGGCGCGGATTTTGTCGATCGTCCTCGGTCAGCGATTCATAAAGTCCGGGCGCATCTTCCTTCGCGCGTTGCTCCAGCGAATGAACATCCAGGGATTCCAGCTCGATGCGCAATTCCGCATTTTCGGGCGGCACATCGTCGAATCCTTCGGTCAGGCATTTGATGTAGAGGCCGGTGCCGCCGGAGACAATGACTTCGCGACCGGATTCGAAGGCGGGTCGTACCGCTTCGAGGTAGGCGGCCACGCTGAACTTTTCGGTCGGCTCGGCCAGATCAATCCCGGCATAGTCGACCTTGTTCCGCTCATCGGCGCCCGGCTTGGCGGTACCGATATCCATCCCGCGGTAGAGGTTCATCGAATCGGCGGAGACAATCAACTGCCCTTCCCGCTCGGCGATGTATTGCGCCGCGGCGCTTTTTCCCGAGGCGGTCGGACCAACGATAAAATGTGCGGAACAGTTCATTGGTAAAATCCGACAAAATAATTATGGACAAAATGATTCCAGATCACCGGCAGGGGGGAAAATTATTTTGTCCATAATCATTTTGCCGTATCCTCTTCCTCCTTTTTCTGGAAGAGGTTGGTGATGACGTAGAGGCCGACGGCAATGCAGATGGCGGAGTCGGCCACATTGAACGACGGGTAATGGTAGGAGCCGAACTGGAAATCGAGAAAATCGGTGACCCATCCGAAGCGGATTCGGTCGATCAGGTTGCCGGCAATACCGCCGATCATCAGCCCGAGCAGAATCCTGTGGGAAAACTGTTCCTGCAGAAAGGAGCGGCGGTACACGAGCAGCAAGACGAGTACGGCAACCGAGACCAGGATCAGTATGATGCCATGTCCGCTGAGAATATTCCAGGCCGCGCCATCATTACGGACATAGACAAGGTTGAAGAATCCGTCGATGACGGGTCGGGATTCACCGTAGATGAAATTTGCACGTACGGCCTGTTTGGTGAGCTGATCCAGAAATAGAATGATCAAACCAATCAGGAGTACAAGCATGCGGGCCCTCCGGGCAGATTACATGCCGTGCATGGTGGAGCCGAAGGGACGATAGGTGTTGCGGCCTCTTTCCAGTTCGGACTGTGCCTGAATGGAATAGCGCACGTAGGGCAGTGCTTCAAGCCGCTCGATATTGATCGGCTCTTCAGTCATTTCGCAGATGCCGTAGTTCCCGTTTTCGATGCGTCGAATGGCTTCGTCGATCTCAAACAGTACATCCTGCTCGTTGCTGAGCTGGTTGAGTGCGAATTCGCGATCGAAGGTATCGGTGCCCTGGTCGGAAAGGGAAGGATCACGATCGTTCTGGCTGAGCGAGTCGCGGTTGATGGAAATGATTTCACCGGTGACCCGTTCGCGCAACTCTAGCAATCTGCGCAGCTGTTCCCTGAGCTGCTTGGCGGTAAAATGTTTGTTTCTACCAACCTTGCCGGACAGCGGACCGCCGTTCGACATGGCAACAGGAGGAATGGAAGTCGCAGATTTGGAAGCGGTTTTCTTGGCCGATGCCTTCTTCTTTACAGGGGCTTTCTTGGCGACTGCCTTCTTGGCGGCGCTCTTCTTGGCCGGCGCTTTTTTTGCGGCCTTTTTTACCGGAGCCTTCTTAGCGGTTTTCTTGGCGGCGGCTTTCTTTGCCGGTGCCTTCTTAGCAGTTTTCTTCGTAGCCATTTTCGTGTGTTCTCCAGTAGAAAATCGAGTGCCAACCCGGATTAAAGGGTTGCGTATTTAGCATCTGCCCATACTGCTGTCAACCAACATATCCCATTATTAAGAGCATCGTGATTGCAGGAAAGAATGAGCCCTTCTTGCATCATTAAACGGCCGCAATGCGCACCACGCATACATGCCCGTTTAAATCCAATTTCTCGCCTTCGGAATCCTCCAAAGCCTCGGGTTCGCACGAAAGCGCAAGCGTTTCCGTTTCGATATAGCCCCCATGATGAGCAACCGCCGTGCCAACCGCATCATCTGCACTGAACGAAATGTGGATGCGCTGGGTAATTTTAAAATCCATCTCCTTGCGGAGATTCTGAATTTTATTCACAAACTCGCGTGCCAGCCCTTCCGAGATCAGGTCGTCATTGAGTTGCGTATCAAGCCCGACCACCAGCGATCCTTCGGCACTCACCGCAAGCCCCTCTTTGGGATTACGCACCACTTCAATATCATCGGCCGTCAGCACAACGGGCTGGCCATCCAGTTCGACGGTGACGGCTTCACCAGATCCGATAGCATCGATCTGATCGCTGAGGCTGTTGATCAGCGGTACCGCCTTTTTCATCAAAGGTCCGAGCTTAGGACCGAGCTGCTTAAAGTTGGGTTTGGCCTGAATCGTGGCCAGTTCGGAGGAGTCGATGGAAAACTCGACGGCCCGCACATTAAGTTCGTCCAAGATCAGGCTTTCGAGTTCCTGAATATTGGCCAGCAGCGCTTCGTCATCGCATACGACATGCATTCGGGCGAGCGGCTGGCGGTTCTTGAGCTTATACTCGGCGCGCAGGGTGCGACCCTGCTCGACCGCGCTCATCACGACCGCCATCTGCGCTTCAAGCACCTCGTCGCGCTTGGCATCGGCGGCGGTCGGAAAATCGCAGAGGTGCACCGATTCCGGCATCTGCTCGGTCTTGAGGTTCTGATAGATCGTCTCCGAAATGAACGGCGTGAACGGTGCGGCGATTTTGCAGAGCCCCAGCAGCACATCGTAGAGCGTGGCATAGGCCTGCATTTTGTCGGTGTCGTCCTCGCTCTTCCAGAAGCGACGGCGCGAACGGCGTATGTACCAGTTGGTCAGATCTTCGATAAACTGCACGAACGGGCGAACGGAGGCCTGCAGGTCGTAGCGATCCATCGCGTCGGTCACCTGCTGCTCGAGCCGTGCGAGCGAACTCTGGATCCAGCGGTCCATCAGGTTGTCGCGCTCGGGCACCGCTTTGTCCGGCGTCCAGCCATCGATGTTGGCATAGGTGACGAAAAAGCTGTAGGCGTTCCACCACGGCAGCAGCAGATGGCGGAGCGAATGCTTCACGCCCTCTTCCGACATGCGAAGCGACTCGGCGCGGACCACCGGCGAATAGATCATGTAGAGGCGCAGCGCGTCGGCGCCGTATTCGTTGATTACGTGAACGGGATCGGGATAGTTCTTGAGCCGCTTGCTCATTTTCAGGCCGTCTTCCGCCAGCACCATTCCGTTGACGACCACATTCTTGAAGGCCGGCTTGTCGAACAACGCGGTGGAGAGCACCATCAGCGTGTAGAACCAACCACGGGTCTGATCGAGACCTTCGGCGATGAAGTCGGCCGGGAAATTCGCCTCGAAATGATCCTTGTTTTCGAAAGGATAGTGATTCTGGGCATAGGGCATGGATCCCGATTCAAACCAGCAGTCGAGCACTTCCGGTGTGCGCTTGTAGGTCTTGCCGCCCTTTTTGATGACGACCTCATCGACATAGTGCTTGTGCAGGTCCTCCACCTTCACGCCGGAGAGTTCCTCGAGTTCCGCGACGGAAGCCACGCAGATCATGTCGTCCTTGTCCTCGGTGTTCACCCATACCGGGATGCAGGATCCCCAGAAACGGTTGCGACTGATGTTCCAGTCCTTGGCATCGGCCAGCCAGTTTGCAAAGCGCTTTTCGCCGACATAGTCCGGCGTCCAGTGCACGCCCGCATTGTTCTTGAGCATCCGTTCGCGAAGATCCTCCACCCGCACATACCATGCGTCGATGGCGCGGTAGATCAGCGGTGTATCCGTCCGTTCGCAGAAGGGGTAGCTGTGCTGGATGGTGGTCTGGTGGATCAGCTTGCCGGCATGCTTGAGCGCCTTAATGATCGCCTTATCGGCATCCTTGCAGAACTGCCCGGCATAATCGGGCACCTGGTGGGTGAATTTGCAGTCCTCGTCCAGCGGGTCAACCAGCGGAATCCCGATTTCGCGGCAGACGCGATAGTCATCCTCGCCGTAGGCGGGGGCCAGGTGAACGATGCCCGTGCCGTCCTCGGTCGAAACAAAGTCGTCGTTCAGAATCTGGAAAGAACTCGGATTATCCGCGAAAAAGTCAAAGATGGGTTCATATTTCAATCCCCGGAGTTCGGCCCCTTTATAGGTTTTGAGGATTTCATACTCCTCGTCCGACTTGTAGTAGGCTGAAACGCGCGCCGCCGACAACAGGAAAACCTCGTGGGTCTCCTTGTCCTTCAGCGCCACATAGTCGATCTCCGGACCCGCACAG
>JABDQT010000134.1 GCA_013042165.1 Kiritimatiellales bacterium
TAGTGGCGCTGCGCAATCATATCTCCGAGTCATGGAGCAATGTAGATACCGAATTGAAGCGCCGCTACGAACTGATTCCCAATCTGGTGGAAACGGTCAAGGGCTATGCCAAACACGAGCGCGAAACACTTGAGCGGGTGGTCGAACTGCGCAACACCTGCATGGCCGACACCGGGAGCGTCCACCATCAGGAAGGCACCGAGAAGCAGTTGGTGGGCGCCATGCAGAAGCTGCTGGCTTTGGCGGAAGCCTACCCCGATCTCAAAGCCGACCAAAACTTCATGCAGTTGCAGCAGGAGCTGGTCAATACCGAGGACCGCATCCAGGCGGCGCGGCGTTTCTACAATGGCAACGTGCGCGATTACCGCAACAAGTGCGAAGCCTTCCCAAGCAACCTTATTGCCGGGATGTTCAACTTTAAGCCGCACGACTTTTTCGACGTCGATCCCGCCGTACGTGATGCGCCGGAAGTGAAACTTGAAACTAGAGACCTGATACCTGAAACTAGAGACCTGAAAACTGAAACTTGAAAACTGTGGAGACCCTGCATGATCAATCCACCGAAAGCCTATGAAAACATTCCGTTCCTCAACAGTGCACCATGCCGCCCGGTACGGCTTCAGCTCGAATACCTGCATCCCGAGGTAACGATGCAGGAGCAGGGCGTCAAGTCCACAATCGTGCTGTTCGGCAGCGCGCGCATCCCCTCGCCGGAAAAAATCGGCGAATGCAAGAATGCCAAGCTGGCTGAACTGGTGCCCTTCTACGAGGAGGCGCGGAAACTTTCGCATATCATAAGTACGACCTGCCAGACCAACCATGACTGTGAATATGTCACCATGACCGGCGGCGGGGGCGGCATCATGGAAGCCGGCAACCGCGGTGCGGACGAAGCCAGCTGCAAGTCGATTTCGCTCAACATTCTCCTGCCGCATGAGCAGGAGGCCAATCCGTACGTTACCCCCGAACTCAATTTTGAATTCCGGTATTTCAACATGCGCAAGATGCATTTTATGCTGCGTGCCAAAGCGGTCTGCATCTTCCCCGGGGGCTTCGGCACATTCGACGAGCTGTTCGAAGCACTGACCCTGATCCAGACGGGCAAGATTGCCACGATGCCCGTGATTCTATTTGGCAGCGAGCATTGGAAGCGAGTGGTCGATTGGGATTATCTGGCCGAATGCGGTCTCATCAGCCCGAAGGATCTTGATATCTTCACCTTCTGCGACACAGCGGAAGAGGCCTGGGACGCCATTACGGCGTTCTATGAATAAGCAGCCCCGAATCAGCGCACCAGAAAACGAAGCACCTTATTCAGCGGCTCGATGCCCAGCGCATGGAAGTCCTCGATGTCCTCGCGACGGACCAGACGGAAGAGTCGAATCAGCAGCAGAAACATCAGCATGTAGAGAACGCCGACGCCGAAGAGCAGCCCGATGTTGATCCAGCGGCTCTGGAACAGTGCAAACAAGTCGACACGCGTAACCATCCATTGCAGTGCGGCTCCGAGCGCTGAAAGCGAGAGCAGGATCCGCAGAAAAAATCCGACCGGAAAATGAATGCCGCCGAGAATTCGCCGCACCACCCACATTCGGACCGGCAGGGTCAACACAAAGGTTCCGACCACGGCCCAGAGTCCACCCCAGATGCCAAGACGGAAATGGATGATGAGCAGCCAGTCGAGCAGGATATTCACCACAATCTGCAGTATCAGAAGAGGCATCATGTTCAGTACTTTTTCCTTGGCCTTGATGGCCGCAGAAAGCGGCATGGACACCAGCGGAAGCACCAATGCAATACTGAATGCAGCGGCAATGGCGCCTGCCTCATCCATCAGCCCGTGGTAGATGATGTGGTAGGCTTCGGGTGCGAAGCAGAATCCAAGCACCGAAATGGGCAGCGACACCATCATCAGAAGTTTATAGTAGGAGTTGATCAGCAGCCCGAGACAGTTTTGATCTCGTATATAGGCCTCGGCAAAAGCAGAGGTAAACAGCGGAAGCAGGGCCAGCGGAAAAAAGGTAATCACGGTGTACGGCAGCGAGTATCCCAGATCGTAGATGCCGGCGAGGGTCGTACCGCCGGCCGCGGCGAGAAAGAAGACCTCGGAATATTTAAACATGACCATCCGCAGAATGGAGCTGAACATGACGGTACCCGAAAACAGCAGCGCGCGGCGCTTGCCGATCCCGAATTCCTTTCGGTCCCATCGCAGGGTGTGGACATAGTGGAACAGCAGACACGCTCCCAGCCCATAGATTAGACCGGTTGAAAATATCTGCGCCAGGAAAGCCGTATCGACGTCGGGCCGCATCATCAGCCAGCTGAAAAGCACGAGAAACCAGACCACCCCCTGGGTAACGGAAAGCAGGGCCACCGTTCGCGTCTTGAAGATCGACGTGAAGACGGTGCCGACGAAATCTTTGAGCAGCAGCAGGGCGGTCAGACCGCAGGCCAGCTTGAGATAGAATCGGAAGTGTAAAACATGCTCGGTCTGGAAGAGGCGTTGCAACGGATCTGCAAAAGAGAGTACGAGGGCCGACATGGCCACCACCGCAATCACCTGCAGGGCGGCCGACTTCCATAAAAGATGAATCAGTCCGAAGCGGTTTTGCCGGGCCGCCAATTCGGGAATGTAGCGCATCAGGGCCGTTCCCAGCCCGAGACCACAGAAGACCAGCATGTAGGAGGAAATGTTGGTCATCAGGCTGTAGACGCCGAACTTTTCCTTACCGAGACCGTTGACCGTGACAATGCTTACGCCGAAATAGACAAAAAACAGCACCAGCTTGCCGATGATCATCCATGGAATGCCGCTGACCGCTTCACGGGAAAAGAAGCCCCCTGCCCCTCGATGCGACGGGTCAATGTGGGAATCGTTCGTCATGGCCTCTGTTTTCTTCAGCCCAGTGTCTGCCGGGCACGTGCAATGCGGCGCGAGATCGACGGATGGCTATGCAGCAGGAATTCGATCCACGCGACCGGTTCTTTGTTCGAAAGGTTCTGATCGGCCAGTTTCTCAAAGGCCGAAACCAACGGCTCATGCGAACCCATCCGATCGATCGCAAACTCGTCGGCGGCATACTCGCGGCGACGGGAATGCGCATTGGCAATGGGCATCGAAACGAGTGAAAAAACGAACAGGCAGAAAATGAAGATCGGGGCCGCACCAATGTCGTATATTGCCGAAATACCAAAGAAGCCCGTGATCCAGACCAGGCAATGATGCGCCAGATAGAAGGCGGCCAATGCCAGAACGGAGCTGGTGAACATCAAGCGAAACGTATCGAGGTTTTTGTAATGGCCCACCTCATGCGCCAGGATGGCAAGAATCTCTTCCTGGGTGTAGTTCGTCAGCAGGGTATCGCCTAGAACAATGCGCTTGGTGCGGCCAAAACCGGTAAAGGCGGCATTGGCCGTGCGCGTCTTCTCCTGCAGCCCCCACTTGAAA
>JABDQT010000140.1 GCA_013042165.1 Kiritimatiellales bacterium
TAGTGCGGCAGCTGCTTGATAAGCGCGTCATCCTCCGGATGGCGCATCGGCGGCTGCCCGCATAAAAAAAGTTTTCCGCGCAGCGCGCGCAGCAGCAAAGGAAACTTATCGAGCGACAACGCAAGAAAGAGCCGGTAGACCGTCGATTTCCGATCCTTGTACTTTACGAAGACCGGCAGGATGATGTACCCGGTGTGCGGGTCATGAAACAGCTGGCGGGCGTAGCCCGCAACCCGGCTGAGCAGGATCAGTGGAAGAAGCATGCAGAAAGGAATGAGCTGTACCAACACCAGTCCCAGCGTACAGAACCACAGGATGATACACCGTACGATATCTTCCGTGCGCATGTCGGGCCGGTTATGGGCAACCAGCCATGAATCGTCAATCTGGATGACCGTGCCGTCCGATGGATCGATCACCCGGTTGCCCGACACAATCTTGCCGTGGATCTCCAGGTTCCGGCCGATGTAGGTATCATCAAGAATCAGGCAATCGACGAGTTCGCTGTGGGCATCGACGATGACGTGGTTGGCAATGACCGCATTGGGGCCAACGGTGGTCAGTGCACCGAAGCGGCAATCATTCCCCACAAGAATTGGAGATTGAAGATGACTGGATGGCGGCGTGCGGACATTGTAGCCAATGGAGCTTCCGTCCGGACTGGAATATCCGGCCGTCACATAGCGTGAATATTCGACTTCCACCATTTTCATGTTGAGAGCGAAATAGGCCCTGATGCTGCCGATGGCATACGGGTGGATGTGGACTTCCTCCAGGCCCCGTTCCGTTAACGGGTTCTCCAGCAATGCGTTGACTTCGTTCGAGGTGGGCCCGTATACAAACAGCGCCTCCTTATTAAAATCATGGCGACAGGCTCTCAGCCCCTGCAAGCCATTCAAAACATACGCCTGCCGACGACGCAGGAAAAAAGGCCCGCCGATATAAAACAGTCCTTTTGCCCAATGACCGGAAATCGCTTTCAGATAGTCCAGGGGATCTTCGGCCGGTCGTGCAAAGGCATATTCAACCTCCACGTTCCATCGCTCGCCGGAACCGACAAAGTCCTCGATCTGCTTCGCGCCCTCGCCCAGAATGATATGCACCCTGCCGATGCCGAGCTCCGTGCACGCTTCAAGCCAGTAGTCCAGCAACGGCCGGTTGGCGACAGGCAGCAGCGGCCACGGCGTATCGCCGATCTGCTGTGCCCAGTCGCACGCGCTGGCGGTGTTGAAGACGGCAACCATCGCTCCACCCTAGTCGAATGCCTTCACGGCATCGGCGGCATTCTCGTAGATCTCAAATACCTTGTAGGCACGGGTGATTTCAAAAACCATGCGCGGCTTTTTCTGCAGGGAAGCAATCTTCATGTCGCCGCCGCGCTCGGTAATGCGCTTGAGCACGGCAATGAGGGTTCCGAGACCGGCTGAATCCATGAAATCCACGGCCTCGAGGTCTATGACATAATTTTTGACATCGCGCTCGGCCTCCTGCCAGCGCGAAAACTGCTCGCGGAACGTATCCACTGTGGCGGCCGTGAGCGCCCTGCCGACCTTGATCACGCCGACATCGCCTTCTCTGGAACAATTTACCAACATCTCAGCTCTCCCTAATAGGCCCCGCGACCAAAAAGCACGGCGGGGATGGTTTTCAACAATATAACAAAATCCTTCAGGAGGCTCTGGCTCTGAATATACTGCATGTCCAGGCCGACCTGCTCATCGAACGGGATATCGGCGCGCCCGCGGATCTGCCACAGGCAGGTCAGCCCCGGCTTCACGTTCAGGCGTTTGCGGTCGGCAAGGGTGTAGGTTCGCACCTCTTCAGGCAGCGGCGGCCGCGGGCCCACCAGCGACAGATCACCGATCAGCACATTGAAAAACTGGGGAACTTCATCGATGCTCGACCGCCTGAGAAACCGGCCGAAGCGCAGGATCCGCGGATCCTCCTTGATCTTGAAGGTCACGCCATCATCCGACTCGTTATCATCCAGCAGTTCGGACTTCATCGCGTCCGCCCCGTTCACCATGGAACGAAACTTGTAGAACCGAAACTCGCGGCCGTTGAGCCCCACCCGCTTCTGAATATAAATGACCGGAAAACCGTCCTCGACGATGATGCACATCGAAACCAGCAGAATCAGGGGGGACAAGACGATGAGGGCGATAATACTCACCACCACATCCAGCAGGCGTTTAAAAATCAGCAAGCCCCGCAGCATCCCTTCCCAGAAAAACAGCCGTGTTCGTTGTTTCCATTTCAGGACCTGGATGTCCGCCTTGCTTGCCGGGATATCCATCCGGGCAAACATTTCACGGCGAGCCTTGTAGATGGGTTTGCGCATGCTAACCCTCCTCCCCGTCGATGATGGTGCAATAGGTCAGGTTGCGCGTCTGGATCCGGTAGCGCTCGATCCGGTTGGTAATCGCGTTGGTAATCGCAAGTCCGCGACCGCGGGAACCCATGTATTCCTCATCGAGCTCACGATTGAGCGCCTCTTCCAGATCCCACTCGGTACCTTCGTCTTCGAGCACCAGCTGGCATACATTTCCTTCAACACGAAGCTGCAGCCAGAATGCGTCCTCCTCTTCCATGCCGCCATGCTCGACCAGATTTGTTCCCAGCTCCATGACCAGCAGACGCACCATCGCCGCCGTATCGTGGGAGATCCCCTGCTCGATGACCGCGATCTCGGCCAGCTTGGCGGTATCGGAAACAAAGTAGATATTGCGGGCGACCGTTCGTTGCACCACGATATTCTGCGGATCAAGCATATGCACCGAGATGGCGGTGCAGTCATCCGCGCTCATATCAAAACCCTCGGCTTCGAGCACACCCAGAAGCTCGGTGGCCTTGTTGGGATGTGCCGGATTGCGTACCACCTGGGAATATACCTCGGACAGCCGGCCGCCGCATTCTTCGCCGCTTGAACGATGCCGTGCCTCCGTCAAGCCATCGGTGTAGAGCAGCAGATAGCTGTTGCCCTCATCCTTGAACACCACTTCATCCATGGCAGAGTATGGTCGCTCGGAACCAAATGGAAATCCGATCGGGGCACCGCCCCCTTTACGGAAGACGGCAGAATTCTCACCCCCGTCTTTTTGAATCAGCACAGGATCGGGGTGGCCGCAGTTCATGCAGCGCCACTCCAGCTTTTGCGGGTCGTGAATGGCCATGAACATCGTCGCAAAATATGCCGGATTGTCGATGCGTCGCCGCATCACGATGTTCAGCGCATTGCAGATCGCCGCCGGTCCCTGGTCGGCATAGCGGTATATCATCTCGCTGGCGGCGGCCTTCAGGAGCGATGAAATCATGGCCGGCGCCACGCCATGCCCCGACACATCGGCCACATAGATGCAGTGCTTGCCGTGCGGCAATGAAATAATATCGAACGCATCGCCGCCTACATCCATGCAGGTACGATAGGCAATCCGCACCTCGAACCGCTCGGAGAAATGAGGTGTGTCGGAGAAAAGCGAACGCTGCACGGCACCGGCAAGCTCGAGGTCCCGCGATACGCGGTTGTTCCAGATCGTCAGCTCATCGTTGCTCTTTTTTAGTGCAAGCGCATTGCCGACACGCAGCACCAGTTCCCGGGGATTGAACGGCTTGCGGATGTAGTCCATTGCGCCCAGTTCGAAACCGGTCTCGATATCTTCAATCTTCGACTTTGCCGTGACCATGATGATGGGAATTTCCGAGGTCCGCGGCTCATCGCGCAGATGGGCACAAAAGTCGAAACCATCCATGCCGGGCATGATGACATCCACCAGAATCAGATCGGGCACTTTCTGAAAGGCGATAGTGAGTGCGGTGGGGCCGTCATCGGCATCCAGCACTTCGCAGCCGCGGGCCTCGAGCAGCTTCCTCAGATAGAGCCGATTGGGCAGCTCGTCGTCCACCACCAAGATCCGTCCCGACAGGTTTTGCACCAACCGCGAGGTTGTCTTGCTGATGTCATGCTCATCAGGGGGTGGCATCGGTCTCCTAACTAAGCGTCTCCATCCACGCTGCGAGGGCTTCAACAATCGGAACGATCTCGACGAGACGATCTTCCTTGGCCAGGTTTTCTACCTCAAGCGCAAGTACCGATATTTCCGGCAACCCGATGGTTCCGCCCATTCCCTTAATGGAATGGGCCGCGCCCCGGACAGCTTCGGTATCCTTTTGCGAAAGCCCCTCATGCAGCTCATTCGTCAGCCGCCGAAGCTCTTCGATGAAGACCTCGATCAGTTCATCATCAACGTCCGCCGTATCAACCACGAACTGGCTTTTACGGGACTCCAGATTCGGTATCAGATCCTGCACCCATTCCACATTCCCGGGCATATTCGCCATGTTTTCCTCCGTTGAGTAAAATTTTAGTGAACAACGTCGAAATCATAACAGCAATCGGAACGGAGGCAAATACGCAGTAGATCAATTTCCACCTGCCGGCAGCTCAAACTGCCGGCGTGCCATAGGCGCGCTTTCGACCGCCGCTTCAATACCGATCTCCACCTGCCCCACACGGTTTTCAAAGGCCGCTCCAATGGCGTCAAGGCACTGGGTATAAAGCGAATCATAGTCGGCTCGGCTCGTCTCCATGTCCGTAACCAGATCGAATGATATCCGGTAGGGCACATCGGCGCCCACGGCGCGTAAATCGTGCACATCCACCAGAGAGGGTTGCTGAAGGATAAATTGATGAAGCACCTCGCTGAGTTCCTCGAACAGGGGGTGCGACCGATCGACCGGATCCAGATGCGCCACGGCACGCCACTCGAGTTTCTTTTCGACCGCTTCTTCCGCGGCCTCGGAAATGATGTGCGCCTCCACCAGGCTCAAATGGGCATCCACCTCGATATGGAACGACACCATCTTCACATCCCCATAATGATGTACCATGATCTCGTGGGCACCCATGACCCCCTCGACATCCACCAATGTGTCGTAAATGGCACGGACTTCATCGGAGTCCGGCGGCGTTCCCAGCAGGATGTCGATGGCCTCGCGGGCATAGGCTATTCCGGTATACAGAATAAAGACGGCAACAACGATCGCGGTCCAGCCATCCACCGACGGCCAACCCATCCTTGAGCCAACCAGGGCAACCACGACCAACAAGGTGCAGATAATGTCGAAGGTATGGTTCCATGCATCCGCCTCCAGCACCTGCGATTTCGTCATACGCGCCAGCTTCCGCGCAAAAACCGCCATCCAGGTTTTGACGGCCACCGTGATGCCAACGGCAACAAGAAGCCATGTAGGGACATGGATGGACCGCGGCTGGATAAGCCGTAGGATCCCCGACTTCGCCACCTCGGCGCCAACAATAATCAGGGCTATGGCCAATACCAGCGTAGCCACCGCCTCGATGCGGCCGTGCCCGAAGGGATGGCCTGCATCGCGGGGTTTACGGGACCACTGGAAGCCCAGCGCAATCACGAGCGAGCTGCCCATATCGGCCAGGTTGTTCGTGGCGTCGGCGATCAGCGACATGCTGCCCGAAACCACTCCGAGCCCGCCTTTGACCACCGCGAGCACCGCGCTCATCAAAGCACTCGTCCAGCCGGCCAGCATCCCCAGCCGCGTGCGGTTTTCCTGGCTGTCGCAAGTCTGGGTGCCATCCATCACCCGCCGCATAAGAAAGCCCATCACGGGGCATGGCAATTTATGTTTCTTGTCGCTCATTGATTAAGTTGTGTATTGCGTATTGCGTATTGCGTATTGCGTATTGCGTATTGCGTATTGCGTATTGCGTATTGCGTAT
>JABDQT010000142.1 GCA_013042165.1 Kiritimatiellales bacterium
GTTCAGGGGGTGGACGTCCTCATGCTGGTACTGGATGCTTCCTCAAAGCCCGAACTTGAAGATGATGGATGGCTTCGCCGGGTTGCCCGCGAAGAGGCCCCCTGCATCATGGTGTTGAATAAATGCGACCGAAAGCCTGATCGATCAGCAGACTACCGGGCGTTGTGGGAAGAGATCAAGGCCGAGAAAAAAAGCGAACAGCAACCCGTATGGGTATCTGTTTCAGCACTTCATGGCGATGGAATGAAAGGATTGCTCGACGTCCTTTTTGAAGCGGTCCCCCCGGGCCCTGCGCTGTTTCCCGATGATATTTTGACCGACTATCCGCGCAAACTGAATATTGCCGATGTTATTCGCGAGAAGCTGTTTCATCGCTTGAATGAGGAGCTTCCGCACGCTGTGGCGGTCTGGGTTGAGGATATCGATGAGCAGGAAAAAAAGTGGACGGTCGATGCGTCCATCTATGTGGAGCGCCACTCCCAGAAGGGGATCGTGATCGGTGAAAAAGGCCGCCTGCTCAAATGGGTCCGGGAGCAGGCCGAAAAGGAGCTGTACGAAATGTACGGTGTCCGGTTTAAGCTTAAGCTGTGGGTGAAGGTCGAAAAGAACTGGCGAAAAAATTTCTGGATGCTCAAAAAGCTCGGGTATGCCTAAGCGGCCCGTTTTACTGCGTGATGATGCGGAAGCACGGCAGCGGCGGACGACGTCCGCTCAGGATGGCAGATAGGTGATCGCTTCCGATTTGGGCCGAAAAGGAGGCGTCATCGGGTGTTCGGCCGGAAAATAGAGCGGCACGAGCGATCTGTGAACGGCCTTGCGTTCCCTTTTTGATGCAGGGCCGGCGGCCATGAAAGCCCCGGTTGCGCCGAGAGCAGCCAGAAATGTTCGTCTGTTGAGTTCAATTTGCATGGATCTATGTAAGACGCCTAAAGGTAGCGGGCGTTCAACGGTTGGGAAATGATAATCTGTTTCAACGCCTTTGAAAATTGGCTTTATATTTTCCAGCCATTCGAAATAATGCATCCCAATCATAAGGTGGTTGAATGCGGCAAACCTGTTTTTCCATTATACTAGTCTCTTTGGTGTTCTGCACGCATGCGGCAGTTGCTCAAGGTGCTGTGCCTTCGCCGGCCGGCGCGCGATTTCCGATTATCCAGGCCTCGCTCGACGATGGCTTTTTTTCGCTGGCGGAGCAGCAGGCCAGGGGGTTGCTGAGGGAGGATCCCTCCGAGGAGGATGCGAACGAGGCCCTGCTGCTTCTGTCGCATGCGCTGTGGGGACAAAAACGCTATTCGGAAATGCTCGACCTGCTTGACGGGCGCGGCACCGGGCCCGGCCTGGTCTATTGGCGTGCACGCGCTCACTATGAAATACGTCAGTATGAGCAGGCTCTTGAGGTGCTCGACTCGGTTGGCGAAGAAAAGGACACCAGCCGCTTTGCGCCTTATTTGCTTCGCTTGCACGGCCATATCGAGCAGCGGGCGGGCGAGTTGATAGCGGCTGAAGCTTCCTTTGCACGGTTTGCGGAAAACTATCCCGACCACCCTGAACGGATTGAGAATGAATTCGATCTTGCCGAAATGTACACCCTTCAAAAACGAATACCCGAGGCGATTGCCTCGTATGAATCCCTCGTGCGGGAAGAGGACAATATCACCGTACAACGCGCACAGCTCAAGCTGGCGCATGTGCTCTATACCCAGGGTGCCGCTGAAAACTTTGACCGGGCACGTAATCTTCTGGACAGCCTCGGGGTCAATGAAAACAACCGTCTCTCATACCGGATTGATGCCTACGTTGATTTGGGAGCACTGGAGGAACAGGCCGGGCGAAAGCAAGAGTCGTTCGATGCCATGCGTAAAGCCATAGCTTTGTCGCCGGATGCCCGGCAGCGGGTTCCGCTGAAGCTGGCGCTTGCGCGCATGCTGCTGCGCGCCGATGATACGCGTGGGGCGCTGCGCTTGCTGGAAGAGGGGCTCGTGGAAGCGCCTAACACCTTAACCGCCGCGGAACTGCAGTTGACCAAGGCCGATGCGATGCTGCAGGCCAAACGGCATCAGAATGCCGTCGATGCCTATCAGGTCTATCTGGATGTGGCGGATGATCCTGCCGGCTTGGCGCAGGCCTATTTCGGCAAGGGACTGGCGCTGTGGGAGCTGGAGCGCTATGCCGAATCCGCCGTGGTGCTGGATAAGGC
>JABDQT010000144.1 GCA_013042165.1 Kiritimatiellales bacterium
GTAGTACGTCCCGAGACTGGAGAGCAGAATCGACGCGATCATGAAGATGGCTACACTCAGCTTGAACGCCAGCGACTGGAAAAACCGGCTTCGTTCGTTCTTTTCGCTTTTTTCCGACATTCCTAGGAGGATATGCGATTTCGCCCTTTGCACAACGCCTAAAGTTCAGGATTTGCGCCGCGACTCGGATCTCGACAATTTTGCCTGCTCCACCTACATTACAACCGAAGGGAGGTGATTGAAATGATCACCGCAAAACAGTGCAAGGAAGTTTCCGTTCGGGTCCTCAACGACATCGGTATTCTCGCCCAGCTTACCCGGGTTGTGGCGGACAAGGGGGTGAATATCCGGGCGGCGGCGGCCTGGGTCGAAGACGAAAACAAGGGCGTGATCCGCCTCGTGACCGACGATAACCTGCGGGCCATGGATGCCCTGCGTGCCCACAACTATGCCCCCGAGGAAATCGATTCCATCGAGGTCCTGATGCATCACTCACCCGGCATGCTCGGCAGCATCTGCGAAAAAATAGGAAGCGGCGGGATAAATATTCGTTACCTGTATGCCAGCGCCCAGGTATCGGATGAAGCGTGCCTCGCTGTACTCGCGACCGACAACAATGCGCACGCACTCGTGCTGCTGAACGACTAGGCATAAACGCCAGGTATTGGTTAATAGTTATTGGTTATCAGGGCAAAAGCCTAGTACGTTAATTCGTGCAGAGCAGTAAATCAGATAACTGGCAACTGATACCCTCTAGGCGATGAAAGAACGATCCATTCAACCCGATTTCTGGAAATATGAGCTGGCCGACGGCTTCGCGGCGCTGGCCGGTAAAACCGACGCCGACAACGACCTGCTCAGCCTGAAGGTCGCCAGAGCCAACGACCTGTGGTTCCACGTCCGCGGGCAGCCCGGAAGCCATGTTATCCTGCGCCATCCGGACGGCGAAAAGCCCGACCCCGCCACTATCAAGGCGGCCGCATCGATCGCGGCCTGGCACTCGAAGATGCGCAACGCCGGAACCGTCCCGGTCTGCTACACAGAAGCGAAGCATGTCGGCAAACCCCGTGGCGCCAAACCCGGCAGCGTAAGCATCAAGCGCGAGAAGATCGTCAAGGTGCGCCCCGCCCTTCCCGAAGCTTAGTCGAAGAGCGTCGGAAGCTGCGGGTTCCGATGATGCTCGAACAGAAGTTCAATTCCGTATCCTGCGTAATCCCGCATTGACCGGATCAGGCGTAAGAAACTATGCTCTGCGCGAAACCTATAGCGGAGGAGAAAAATGATTGCGTTCAAAATTGTACGGAAAATCGGCAGAATGCTGCGCGGCGGTGCCGGCAGAAAAGAAATCTTTCTCGGCGCACTCTGCGGCGTATTGATCGGCTTCAATCCGGTGGCGGGCTTGACCCTGGCGCTGATGATTCTCATCACCCTGCTGCTCAACGCCAACATCGGTTTCACACTGCTCGGCATATTGCTCGGCAAGGTGCTGGCCCTGCTGCTCTCGGTGGTCAGCTTTCATACCGGCTATTTTCTCATTCATAAAATCGGTCTCGAAGGCCTCTTCACCAAACTGGTCAATGCGCCCGTCACCGCGTTGATGGACCTCGACGTCTATGCCATGATTGGCGGGCTTCCCTACGCCATCCTCATCGGCATCGCCTTCGGGCGATTCATGTCCGCCACCGTCACCCGGATCCGCGAACAGATGCTCAAGGCCGGCGAACACGAAAAGGTCGGCAAGGCGGTCGGCAACAAGGTGTCCCGAGTTCTGATGTGGCTGGTCTTCGGCAAGCAGAAGCTCTCCACCGCCGATGTGCTCGCCAAGGAATCCCCGTTGCTGCGCAAATCCGGCTTCATTCTTGTCGGCAGCGTGGTGGTCATCGGCCTGGTGCTTCAATTCTTCCTGCTCGACCTCGCATTGAAAAAAGGACTGCAGGCCGCCATCAGCGCCCGGACCGGAGCGGAAGTGAATATCGGCACGGCCAACCTGTCGCTGGCAACGGGTGCGCTTGAAATCGGTGACCTGCAGGTCACCGATCCGGACAAGCTGACGCATAACCTGGTGCAGCTCGACGCACTCGCCGCCGACATCAGCGTCGGCGATCTCCTCCGCAAGACCTACACCATTGATCTGCTCAAGGGCGGCTCCCTCCAGCGCGATGTCCCGCGCGAAACCCCGGGCAAACTCCTGATCAAGGAAGCAGAGCCGGAGGAAGAGGTTGCCGAAGCTGCCGATGAGGCCGCCGGCAAATCGCTCGACGACTATTTTACGCAGGCCAAAAAACTGAAAAAGTATGGCAGCCGGGCCTACGACTACCTGCAACAACGCAAGGACAACGGGGAAGCCGTGGCCAAGGGCGAAAAACCTAAGGCGGTTAAGAAAACCGCCGTGGCCGACGCCAAACGGATCGGCTATCTCAAAGCCGCCGCGGATCTGGTGTCCACCCGGCCCGCATGGCTGATCCGCAAGGTCGAAATCGACGACGTCCGGCTGGACGGCGATTTCCCTGCGCAGAGCCTCGAGGTCGAGGAAATCTCCAGCCATCCCGAACTCAGCGGGGAACCCACCCGCTTCATCATGACTCCGGTCGACGGTACCGATCCCACCGCAAAACTTGTCCTGCGGTTCGACGACCCCGCCGCGCCGCATGAAATTGAAACCAACCTCAAGAGCATCTCCATCGGCGATTCCATCAAGACCGGCGACAGCCTGAAGATTGAAGACGGTAAGGCCGACATTTCTGCCAACGGAACGTTTTCTGTTGAAGCGCTCAATATTCCTTTCACGATCTTCGTCCGCGACCTGAAGACCGACAACGAGATGCTCAATGCCCTGAAGCAGCTCGAAATCGGCGGATCCCTCGGCGGCACGCTTTTATCCCCCCGCGTGCAGGTCGCGCTGAGCGACAACCTAAAATCGGCCCTCGGCGATGCCGCCAAGGCCAAAGCCAAAGAGATGGCCAAAGGCGAGCTGAACAAGGCCCTGCAGAGCGAAGAGGCCGAAGAGGCGAAAGCCAAGGCCAAGGACGCGCTCAAGAAGCTGTTTTAACAGCATTGAAGCGGGAACTCCTGGCAGGGACGGCTGGTCTCCAGCCGTCCGCGGTGCCCCGAAGTTTCGCGGGCACCCTACCCTTGCCGTTTAAGCTCGATCCACTCATAGATCGAGGGAAGCACGAACAGCGTCAGGAACGTCGAGGTCGTCAGCCCGAAGACCACCACAGCCGCGAGCGGCCGCTGCACTTCGGCCCCGGCCCCGTGCGAAAGCAGCAGCGGCGTCAGACCCAGCAGGGTGGTGAGCGTTGTCATGATGACCGGCCGGAAACGAATCAGGCTCCCGTTCACCACGGCGTCGCGTATCCCCTGCCCCTCGCGACGCAGATCGTTGAAGTCGGTCAGCAACACCATCGAATCCTGCATGGCAATGCCGAAGAGTGCAATGAAGCCGATGGAGGCTGGTACGGAGAGGTACTGCCCGGTCGCCCACAGTCCGACCACCCCGCCGATCAGCGCCAGCGGTACGTTCAGGATAATCATCGCCGCATGGCGCAACGAGTGGAACGCGATCCACAGCAGCACAAAGATGGAAACCAGCACAACCGGAACAATGATTCCCAGCCGTCGCATGGCGTTGCGCTGCTGCTCGAACTGGCCGCCATATTCGATGAACACGCCATCGGGCAGCACCACCTTTTCGTCCACAGCGGACTGAATGTCGGCCACGACGGCTCCGAGCGCACGGTTCCTGATGTTTCCGGTGACGATCCAGCGGCGCTGGTTGTGCTCGCGGTTGATCTGCAGCGCGCCCTCCTCCATTTCGATGGAGGCCAGCTGATCCAGCCTGAGCAGCGCACCGTCCGATGAGCGGATGAAGAGCTGCGCCAGCGCATCGGGTGTGGCGCGGAATTCGGGTGCATAGCGGACATGGATGCCGTAGCGGCGCGTGTTTTTGTAGAGCGTGTCCACCACCCTGCCGCCGATCGCGGTTTCGACCTGCTCGAGCACGGTTTCGCCGGGCACGCCGTAACGGGCCAGCGCTTCGTGGTTGAGCACCACCTTGACCTGCGGCTGGCCATAACTCTGTTCGATGGAAAGGTCGACCAGCCCATCGATCTCCGCGATTGCCTCGCGCACCTCGCCGGCGGTTGCGCGGATCACATCGAGCTCTTCGCCGTAGACCTTGATGGCGAGCTGGGCGCGGATCCCGGAAAGCAGCTCATCGAACTGGTTTTGTATGGGCTGCGACAGGTTGACCTGCACCCCGGGAAAGCTCTCCAGCCGTTCGCGAAGTTCATCGACGATGGCGGACTTGTCGGCCCGGTGATCCAGCTCGATATGCAGCTCGCCAAAGTTGACCGGGTGCGGATGACTGCCGGCTTCGGGACGTCCGATGCGGGCCACCACCTCTTCGACGCCCTCGATCTCCATGACGTCGCGCGTCAGCCGGTTCACGGTTTTGGTCGCTTCGGCCAGCGCAATCGAAGGCGCCATGTTGACTGTCGCCATGATCGATCCCTCTTCCAGTACGGGAATGAATTCGGTGCCGATTTTCCGGAGACCTGTGACCGCCAGGATGGACAGCACCAGCACTCCCGCAAAAACCGCCAGCCTGGCCTTGAGCGCCGCAACCAGCAGCTTGCGATAGCCGTTCTTCAAGGCCTGGAAAAAACGGGATTCCTTGTAGGGCTTCTCGTTGAGCAGGAAGCTGGCGAGCACCGGAGCAACCACGAGCGCAAAAAGGATCGAGCCGCCCAGTGCCAGCATGACCGTATACGCCAGCGGCTTGAACATTTTGCCCTCGACCGCTTCCAGCGAAAGGATCGGCAGGAACACGACGATCACAATCATGATGGCAAAGGCAATCGGCCGCCCGACCTCCCGGGTTGCATCATGGATCAGTTGCAATCGATGCGACTTGCCTTCATGGCGGAGGCCAAGGAAACGGTGAATATTTTCCGTCACGACAATCGCGCCGTCGACCAGCATGCCAAGCGCGACGGCAATGCCGCCGAGCGACATCAGGTTGGCTGAAATCCCATAGCGTTGCATGCCGATGAAGGCCACGAGGGCGCAGAACGGCATCGCCAGCGAGACGATGATCGCCGCGCGGAAACTGCCGAGAAAGGCAAACAAGACCAGCAACACCAGCACCATACCCTGCAGCAGCGCCATGTTGACGGTGCGGGTGGCATTGGCCACCAGATCGGCCTGCTCGTAGTAAGGCACAAGCTTCACACCGTCCGGCAATCCGGCCTGCACCTGCGCAATCTTTTCGTAGAGACTGCCGATCACCTTGGAAGAATTGGCGCCGAACAGCTTCATCACGATGCCGGAAACCACCTCCTCGCCGTGGCCGACGGTCACGACTCCGCGCCGCAGCGCCTTGCCGTATTCGACCTCGCCCACATCGGCGATGGATACCGGCGTGCCGTCATAGGTCTTGAGGGTGATCCCGCGGATATCGTCGAGATCACGCAGCAGTCCGATCCCGCGCACGAGATGTTCTTCGGAGTTCAGCTCCAGATACTGTCCGCCCACGTTGCGGTTGTTGGCCTGCACGGCCGTGACGACATCCTCGACGGCCAGTCCATATTGATGCAGCAGATAGGGATCGAGCTGGATCTGGTACTGCAGCACATAACCGCCCGCGCTCAGGATATCCGTCACGCCCGGGATCGTCTGCAACTGCCGCTTCACGGTCCAGTCGTTGATGTCGCGCAGATAGGTCAGCCTGTCCATCCCGCCCGTATCGGCACCCTCCTCGAGTTCGAGATAATAGAGGAAGATCTGTCCGAGCCCGGTCGAGATCGGGCCCAGCGTGGGCGGTTCGCGCAGCGGCGGCAGATCGGCCAGGGCGGCATTCAGCCGCTCAGCCACCAGCTGGCGGGCAAAGTAGATGTCGGTGTCGTCGGTAAAGTAGATGTAGACCACCGCCATGCCGAACGCCGACGTCGACTTGATCTGCGTGACATTCGGCAGCCCGTTCATCGCCGTTTCAATTGGATAGGCGACCAGCTTCTCCACCTCTTCGGGTGCCATGCCGTCGGGTTCCGCAAAGACCGGTACCATGATCGGCGAAATGTCCGGAAAGGCTTCGACATCGAGCCGGCGGTATTCCACCACGCCCAGCGCGACCACTCCGGCCAGCGCCAGCAGCACCAGTCCGCGGTTGTTCAGGGCAGCATTGATAATTCGTTCAATCATTCGAAATTCTCCATTTCCAAATTGCCGATTTCAGATTTTTGATTGCCGATTGAATAGCGGTCAGCGTGCGTGTTTCTCATTCGGCAATCGAAAATCAACAATCTTCAATAATCAGTGCCCGTGGCCGGCATGCGGATCCATGCCGCTGGTCAGCATCTGTGCCTTGAGGGCAAAAGCACCGACCGCGACATAACGGTCGCCGGGCTTGAGGCCGCGCCTGATTTCGACATACCGCTGGTCGGCGAGGCCCGGCTCGACCGCCACCGTCTGGAACCCGTGTTCGTCAGGGATGAATACCACCTTTTCGCCATCCACGGACTGCACCGCCTCGACCGGCACCGCCACCGGCACCTCGGCCGTTTCCAGATTGATTTGCGCCCGGACAAAAGCCCCCGGGGAAAAATCCTCGTCCGCACCTTCGAGTACGCAACGCGCGGTGAAGGTACGGGTTTCATGCGAGATAATCGGACTGATGTATTTCACCGTCCCTTTGGCCGTGTGGCCATCGTGCGCGATAAATGTGACCGGTATCCCCTTGCGCACCAGATGCTGGTATCTCGGAAAGATACTGATATCCGCCCAGACCGTGGAGAGGTCGGCCACTTCGTACAGCAGCTGGCCCGCATCGGCGCTTTCGCCGACCGCCAACCGCTTGGTGATGATGACGCCGTCGAACGGTGCGGAAACCGTATAAACCGCCATCGTCGCGCGGTTTTCCAGCGAGGCCAGCACATCGCCCTTGCTGACCGCATCGCCGATCTCGGCAAAGACCTGCCGGACGATACTGTCAAACCGGGGCGACACACCGGCCGTCCGATCGCCGTTGAGTTTGATTTCGGCCGGGAATACTGCTGCCTTTGCAATCGATCTCCCCTCGGCCTCATGAATCTGCAGGCCCACCTTCCGGATCATTTCGGCCGACAGCTCGATACCCTCCGCATGGTCGGCGTGGTCGTCATGATCATGGTCTTCATGGCTTTCTTCGGCATGGGCGCTGTGGTCGTGCCCTTCGTGGTCGCAATCGGCGTGCTCGTCCGCTTCAACTGCTGCGTTGACTGTCGATTCTTCATTCAACCCCTGAAGGCCGGGGAGCGTGTAGGGGTGCTCTTCGCCGGCTGCCGCGGCCAGGCACGACGGGCAGCTGCATGCGGGTGCGGACTCTTTTTCTTCCTGCCCTGCCGCATGCAGAACAGCCAGCAGACAACCCAGAATGACTAGTGATTTATGCATCGTTAAATTCCTTTCGCTTTCAGTTTCAAGATTTCAAGCCGGGCCAGATGGGCCTCCTTCAGCACGTCGATGTATTGAAGCCGGATTTCGACAAGGTGCTGTTGCGCGGCAATCAGCTCCATCCAGGAAAAGCGGCCGGCCCGGTAGCCTTCACGGCTCAGCTCATAAGCCTGCTCCGCCTTTGGAATCAGCTTTTGTTTGCCCATGTCCGCCTGCGCCACAGCGCCCTGGTAGAGCGCCACGGCCTCGGCCAGTGCCGACTGCAGGCGCCGCCGCATCGCATCGCGTGCGGCCTCCATAGCTTCGGCCTGCATCAGCATGGCCGCCTGCTCAACTCGCCCCTGTTTATGGAGTCCGAGCGGGATCGAGGCGGAGAAGACAAGGCTGTTCACATCGCTTTCCGCTTCATGCCGGTAGCCGGCTTCCAGCGTTAGATGGCCCGCATCCTTTGTCTTGGCCAGGCGGGCCTCGGCCCGCAGCAGGTCGGCCTCGGCGGCCAATCGCATCAAGGCGGGATGGGTGTCCGCCAGCCCGAGCCCGTCGATTTTTTCCAGTTGATAGTAGTCGCCCGCCAGCTCGCCCAGCTCGCTTTCCGGCAGGCCGACCAGCGAGGCCAGCCGCTCCCGGGCAGCCAACAGCTCGCCCAGACAACAGCTCTGGGAAAAAAGGATCTTCTCCAGCTCGAGTTCGGCCTGCACCACATCGAGCTCCGAGCCCCCGCCGCGTTGATGGAGCCTTCCGGCCACTTCGACAAATGCGCGCCCGAGCTCCTCCTGCTCGGCCTGGACTTTTCCGCTCTCCTGCAGGGCGAGCACATCAACGAAGGCCTGCCGAACCTGATCATCGCGTTCCAGTTCCACTTCCGAGAGGTGGTGGCCCGCAATAGCGACCGCTTTGGCCGCGGCGCCGCGCGCATGCCGCTGCCGGCCGCCGAGCTGGAATTCCTGGGCAATACCCAGCGTGTATTCCCCCTCGCCGAAGAGCTCGAGATCGCCCCCGACACCCTCGGCCTCGAACTTGAGCCGGGGATTCATCCATCGGCCGGCCGCACCGACCGCTCTCGCGGCCGACCGTGCGTTGAGCTCGGCAGTACGCAGTTCGGGCGAATTATTGCGGGCAAGCGCGAGAGCCTGCTCCAGCGTTAAGGTTCCGGATTCCGCGAATCCGATTGATGCAGCCAGACTGCCGCATAGTAAAACTATAGATCTCTTCATGGGGTACTCCTGATTAAAACTGCTTCGTTCGTTTCAAAAAACGCGAAGAAATCAAATCAGGAGCTGAACAGTCTGGAGGGAGGCGAGAACGCCGTCGGCCGGAAGAAGCAGGTGTGTGACTAAGGGCTTGGTTTCAGTAAGCGTGAAAAGGTGAGTGCAGGTGGTAAACAATGCCGCCGGCGCCGTGGTGGAAGACTGCTGCAGCTGCAGATCGTAATCATCCGTGCAGGCGGCTGATGAATCGCATGCGTGGCAGCTGCAGGCATGTGAAGCGCAGATTTCGGTGCGCGCATCCGGGTCGTGACCATGCTTCGCGTGGCCATCGGCATGCAGGCACGGCGCTGTTGTCAGCAACAGCGCAACCACAACCAGCATATGCTTAAGCATCTTCATTGCTTTACATCGACCTTGAAACGGACGCTTTGTTCAAGAAAAAACCGCCCTGTAAAACAGGACGGTGTTCATTATCAGCGGTCGGTTTAGCCTTCCAGCACGGAAAAATCATCCTTGCCGACACCGCATTCGGGGCATTCCCAATCGTCGGGAATATCCTCGAACTGGGTACCCGGCGCAATACCGCTGTCGGGGTCGCCGATTTCCGGGTCGTAAATCCAACCGCATACGTCGCAAATATATTTCTTCATGGTCTATACTCCTAGGTTCTAAAAAACGTGTTCAATATTTCCTGTCTTTTGCGAAAGCCGCAAGGGGATTTTCCGATCAATTCCCTATTTGGTGAACTGTTCGGCATAGCGGCCCATGGCGCGGCCGGCCTCGCGGCACTGCTCCAGGATCTCGGGGGTCGGCACATACTGCGAGCGTATCGGCTCCTGCATGAGTTCGATCTTCATCTCCTTCATCGCATCCTCCACCTCGGATGCACCGCCGCGCTTGCTCCAACCGTAGGAGCCGAAGGCAAAGCCCTTTTTCTGGGTCGGACGCAGGCCCTTCAGATAGCAGAGCACTCCGGCCAGATTGGGCATCAGCGTATTGTTAAGGGTCGGCGAGCCGATGGCGATGGCCGCGCAATCGAGCACTTCCGTGGCAATCTGCGTCGAGTGCGTGGCATCCACGTTGTAGAAGCGCGCCTCGACCTCGTGCTCCTGCACGCCTTCCAGAATCGCTTCGGCCATATGCTCCGTGGCCTGCCACATGGAGGCATAAAGGACGATCACCTTCGGAGTCGGCTTGCAGACGACCCATTTGCGATAGGCCGCCAGGACCTCTTTGAGGTGGCTGCGCCAGATGACGCCGTGGCTCGGGGCAATCATTTCGATCTCCAGCTCGGCGGCGCGATCGAGCGTCTGTGCGATCGGACGCCCGTAGAGCATGACGATGTTTGCATAATACGCTTTTGCCTCCTGCATGATGACGTCGAGCGGCTCCTCGTCGTCGAAGCGGAAAGCCGTTGCGAAGTGCTGCCCGAATGCATCCATCGAAAAGAGCAGCTTGTCTTCCGGGACATAGGTGAACATCGATTCGGGCCAGTGAACCATCGGCGTATTGATGAACGAGAGCGTGCGCTTGCCGAGGGAGATTGAATCGCCGTCCTCGACAATACGCCACTTCCATGCGGAGGTATCGAAATGCTTTTCGAGCGCATCCTTGCACTTGGCGTTGCAGACCAGCTCTGCCTGCGGGCAGGCTTCCATGATACCGGGCAGTCCGCCGGAGTGGTCGGGCTCGGCATGGTTGCATACCACATAGGAAATGTTTTTGAGATCGGTCAGCGCCTGAATCCGGGCAATGTATTTATCGACATACTGGGCCTTCACGGCATCGATGACCGCGCATTTCTCATCGCGAATCAGATAGGCGTTGTAGGTTGAACCGCTGTCGGTCTTATATCCGTGAAAATCTCGAACCGTCCAGTCGATATAGCCGACCCAGTCGATTCCTTCTTTAAGTGTTGTATTCATTTGCCCTCTTTCTCCCAGTTAGATTCTTTCGCCAGCTGCGCCAGCGTGGTTTTTTCAAAATAGTCTCGTACCTGCCGGGCAAGACCCGGCAGAAGTGTTGCCAATATACATTCGGGCCGAGGACAGATATCCTTACCAAAAAGGCACGGCTTACAAACCATGACGCCTTCCATCACCTCATAAATCTCCAGCAACGTGATCTCTGCCGGATCCCGTGCGAGTCCGACGCCGCCGGAAGGTCCCCGCTGCGAAACGATCAGCCCGGCCTTGGTCAGCCGCTGATGCACCTTGGCCAGATGATGCCGCGAAGCCGCGAACAACTCGGCAATTTCCGCCGTGGTTGCATGGTCTTCCGGAGCGGTCGCCAGATGCACCATCGAATGGAGCGCCAGCGCCGTTGCATCTGAGATTTTTAAAATATCGGCCATAAAACCCGTTTCTGCCAAATAAGCATTGCGGTACCGATTTACGCAAATACCGCATCCGGTGCAATTCCAAACCTCAGGAAAATGACCCTTCATGTAGACACGCGACGTCCCCGTCGCATTTTCTATTCGGACGGCTAACGCGACGAGCCCCGAAATATCGAGGGTCAGAGAGGCGTCGCGTCTGTGCTATCCAATGGAACCATTC
>JABDQT010000147.1 GCA_013042165.1 Kiritimatiellales bacterium
TTTGGTTTTATCCTCTCTATTTTTCTGATCACCGCCGTCTGTGCCATCCTGATTCACGGGCTCACGGTCCCCCGGCTGAGGGGCATCATGCATGTGCTCATGGAGGTGGAAGAGGGGAATCTATCTCCATCGGTGCCGCCCGCGGAATCGCAGGATGAGTTCGGCGTGCTCGGGCGCAGCGTTGCGCACATGGTCAATGAGCTGGCTCAACGCAAAGAGGAGCGGAGGCAGCTGGATGCACAGATTCTGACCGCCAAGGAAGATGCCGAAAAATCCAACCGCAGCAAAAGTGAATTCCTGGCCAATATGAGTCACGAGATCCGCACCCCCATGAACGGCGTACTCGGCATGGCCCAGCTGATGAAGGACACGGAGCTGTCGTCGGAACAGCGGGAATATATCGAAACGATTTCGGCCTCGGCCGATAACCTGCTGAAGATCATCAATAACATCCTCGACCTGTCGCGGATTGAGATGGGGAAATTCAATCTCAACATCGATACCGTCAATATTCCCTTGGTGCTTAACGAACTGCACACCTTCTTTACGCCCGCCGTGAAGGAAAAAGGGCTCGAACTCAAGGTCGGCTGTCCGGACGATCTGCCGCTGGTGCGCACCGACGAAGGCAGCTTGCGGCAGGTGCTGATCAACCTCATGGCCAACGCGGTGAAATTCACGCAGAAAGGACACGTCGAGGTTGAGGTTAAATGCCTTGAGAAAACGGGGAATGAGTGTGCGCTGGAGTTTTGCATCAGCGACACCGGAATCGGGATTTCGAAAGAGGCGCAGGAAATCATTTTTCATGAGTTCACCCAGGCGGATGGATCCCATACCCGCGAGTTTGGCGGAACCGGCCTCGGCCTCGCGATCTCGAAGAAGATGGTGGAACAACTGGGAGGTCGTTTGTCGGTGAGCAGCGAGTCCGGCAAGGGATCGGCCTTCAGCTTTACCATCAACGTGAACATGGAAGAACTGCCGGAGGAAAGCCCTTCCTGCGACCTGGCCGGACAAAACATTGAAGCGATGAACCTGAATGTGCTGCTGGTGGAAGACAACAAGCTCAACCAGCGCGTGGCGGTAAAGATGCTCGAAAAGCTGGGCTGCAGCGTCGAGGTGGCCGACAACGGCCGCGAGGCCCTCTCAATGCTTCAGCTGACGGCTCCGGAAGAGGCCCGGCCGCGTTATGACATCATCTTGATGGATATCCAGATGCCGGTGCTCGACGGACTGAAGGCCACAGCGATGATCCGCGCGCAGGAAGGCGAAGAGCGCCGGACGCCCATTCTGGCGATGACGGCGCATGCGATGAAGGGCGACCGTGAAAAGTTTCTGGACGAGGGCATGGATGGGTACTTGTCGAAACCCGTTCGGCGTGAGGATCTGCGAAACGCCCTCAAGCAGTATGCTTGACGCACGATCGGCCTATCCCTGCTAAAAAGAGGCGCTTCTTCTGAAATTATCCATTTTATTGTGGAGCATGCTTGCGGGATCATGCAATTTTACCGTGTTGATTTGAAAGTGCATGCAAACGAGGGAAATGATGGTGGTTGAGGGTCGAGGAAGAGTGCCGATGCATAAGATGAGGCCGCAAATGGGCTATCTGATTGCAGCACTCGTTATCCTGGCTCTGGGCCTGGTCTATTTTCACGAGGGCCGCCGCGATCCCGGGAATCTTCCGGCGCACGATCGTGCAACGCTCGTTCTGGCCATCTGCATCGTCCTCTCCGGCCTGCTGGCCATCGTCGCAACCGGGCGGATGTGGTTCAGGCATTTGTGGCACGACCGCTACAAAAAATCCCTCTGGCAGTGGAAGTAGACTACCGGCGGCTCATTCCGGTCCCACAGGATAAATGGATGATAAGATTGTCTGGCAGATGGCTTTATACCTGCTACCCTTAGCATTGTGAAAACCATTGATCACTTTGAACAGAATCGCCCCGTGCACCTAGCCCTGCGCGATGTCTATTTTGAGCGTGCGGCCCGGATGATCTCAGCTCAACAGTCGACTCTGAGTCCTGAGATCAACGTGGGCGAGTATGAGGAAATCCTCTTTCTCCTGCGGGTGTCAAGAGAGCATGCTCGCTTCTCAATTCGCAACGCGGGAAAGAATGAAACCGACGAACAGTTCAGCCGTTTAATCAATATCCTCGTCGGCAATGTGAAGGCCGCGCTCTCGATGATCAACCTGAAGGGTATGGTCGAAAGCAGGGACGGATCGTTTTTCAGCTTCCTCGGGGCGAACCAGGCGTCCATCGCCCTGCAGGGCGAAGAGTACCAGCGCCGCGCCAACGACATTATCCGCTCCATCCACAACACGCTGAAGCTCGCGGAGGACCCCTTTGAACTGCTGAAGCTCGAGAATTCAGCGGCAGCCTCCGAAGAGGAGCGGGAGCGGTATGCCAAGGCCCGTGCGCACTTTACCACCCTCGCCAAGGAAAAGGATCGCCGCTTCAGGGTGGCTCCATACGCCAAAAAAGTCGGCCGGATCTGATCAGTTCCGGCTGAACTTCCGCTCCAGCTCGGTGAAGCTCGTATAGATCAGGGTGGGCCGCCCGCGCGGCGAGGAATAGGGCATTTCCGTCTTGGCCAGATCGGCCACCAGCTTTTCGATCTCCCGATCCGACAGCTGATCCCTGGCCCGCACGGCCGTCTGGCAGGCGGCCTGGGCGATCTGCTCGCGCACCAGCTCGCGGGCGCCGCGCGCTTTCCCGGCTTTTTCCAGTTCGCGTGCGATTTCCACCAGCAGCGACTCCACCGGATTGTCCTGCACGTAAACCGGCAGGGCATCGACGATGAAGGTATCTCCGCCAAATTCGGAAATACCGAAGCCCAGCTCCTGCATCGCCGCAAGATGGGTTCTGATAATCTGCGCGTCCGAAGGCAGCAGATCCACCGTTTCCGGGGCCAGCAATCCCTGCTTCGACACGGCCTTCGTCCGCGCCGCCCGCATGAAGCGCTCAAACAGTACGCGTTCGTGCGCGGCGCGCGGTTCCATCAGCACATAGCCGTCTTCGGTTTCGAGCACGACATAGTTGCCGCCGATCTGCCCGACAATCCGACACCAGCCCCATGGACTTTTCGAAGAAGCATCCGGCGAATCATGGCGCGATGCATCTGAATCCGGAGCCTTGCCGGGAAGCGGTACAGTCTTCGCCGCCGTGGCTTCGACGGGCCGGGTGAGCAGGGGATCCATTTTTTTCTGGGTTTCGAAGGCCGGGCGAATGGCGGAAGCCGGCGGCAGGACCATGCCGGTGTCGTTCCCGTTGTCCATCTTCAGCTCCGGCCCCGATACAGAGAGCGCCTTGCCCAGGGCGGCCACGATCGCATCGCGCAGCTGGTTCGGCCGGCGGAAGCGCACCTCCTTCTTCGTCGGATGCACGTTCACATCGACGAGCGACGGATCCATGGCAATGAAAAGAAAGACCGCGGGATAGCGCCCGCGTGAAATCAGCGCATGATAGGCCTCGTTCAGCGCATGATAGACCACCGGCGCGGAGGCCGGGCGACCGTTGATGAAGATATATTGATCCTGCCGATCCTTCCGGCCGGTCTGGGGCAGGCCGGCATATCCGGTGATGGTATAGTCGGCATCGGCATGATCGACCGGAAGCAGCTGCTCGAAAAAGCCGGCCTGGTAGAGCTCGGTGATCCGGTCCTTTGTGCTGCCCGCTTTGGGCAGCTGGTAGACCTGCCGCTCGTCGACCTTCAGGCTCATGCCGATCTGCGGATGGGCGAGGGCCTGCACCAGAAACAGCTGGCGGATGTGGGCAAGCTCGGTCTGTTCAGCCCGCAGAAACTTGCGGCGTGCAGGGACGTTGAAGAAGAGGTTGCGGATTTCCAGCCGCGTGCCCACCGGGCAGCCGATCTCTTCGCACCCCAGCATCTTTCCGCCCGCGATCTGGATCTCCGTGCCCGACAATGCCTCGGCGGGGCGGGAAGCCAGCGTAAAGCGCGATACCGATGAGATTGCCGCCAGCGCCTCACCGCGAAAGCCAAGGGTATGGATGTTTTCAATATCCTCCTCCGAGCGGATCTTGCTGGTGGCATGCCGTTCCACGCTCAACAGGGCCTGGTCGCGATCCATGCCGCAGCCGTTGTCGGTGATCGCAATCAGCTGCCGTCCGCCGCGAACGACCTCCATCTCGATCCGGGTCGCCCCCGCATCCAGTGCGTTCTCCAGCAGCTCCTTCATCACCGAGGCGGGACGTTCGACCACCTCGCCGGCGGCAATCTTGTTGATCACCTGATCGGGCAGTAACTGGATGACGGGTCGTTCGGGCATTTGGCGCAATATAGCAAAACGCTTCAGGGCATTGGAAGCATGTGGAAACGGTTTTCGGGCAAAAGGGTTAGTAGGTATCCTGTACTACCGCTCCATCGGCTGAAGGGGTGTCTTCCGCTCTTACCGCTTTATCGGCGGCCCGGCCGATGGCTGCAACCATGCAGACCGCATGGTCATCGGGAAGATTGATGGCCTCTCCGACGCGCTCTGGATCGAAGCCCTCAAGCAGGCAGGAGTCAAGGCCCATGGATTGGGCGACCAGCATGAGGGTCTGCGTAACCATGCCGCAGGAACGCATGATGTTGTCCCGCTGAACCGCGTCGAGCCCTTGGTCATACTTACTGAGAACCGGGATGGAAGAATCCAGTTGCGCGTGTTGGGTGGAGTGCCAGTAGCGTAATGGTTCTGTTCTCCATATCGCGAGATCGATGCACAATATAATCAAGAGTGTTGCATCTGCCGCCCGCCGCTGATCCCAGACCGCATCTGTGAGTCTATCGCGCACGGCCTCGTCCTGCACCACCACAAACTGCCATTTGCGGACATTCACCGAAGGTGATGCCTGTAAGAGCAGTGAGATCAGCTCTTCGACCTGCTTTTTCGTCATCTTATGAGCAGGGTCAAATTCTTTAACGATCCGGCAGTTTTGACTGGTTGACTCGATATTCATGCCTGCGTTCCCCATAACGGAGCGGATTGTAGAGGACCGTATTCGTACATGAAATATTTTTCTGCGGTTTCATGGAGAAAAATCGGAATATCCGCTTCCAAACGGAGGGGCTTTAGGCGAATAATGCGGCCTCTTTTCAACTACAGGGGTTTAGATATGCTGGATATCCGATTCATTCGCGACCATGGGGATGCGGTCAAGACCGCGATGGCCAACCGGAATGCCGATACTGACATCGATGCGGTGCTGGCGCTCGACGACCGCCGTCGGGCAATCCTGGCCGAGGCCGAGGAGCTCAAGGCCGAACGCAACCGCGTTTCCAAGAGCATCGGCCAGATGATCAAGGAGGGCGGCGACCCGGAAGCGGTCAAGGCACAGGTGCGCGAAATGGGGGATAAGATTTCCGCCTTCGATGAACAGTTGCGCGAGATCGACGCCCAACTGCGCGAAAGCCTGCTCTATATTCCCAACATGCCTTCCGAGAGTACGCCTGTCGGCAAGGACGAAAACGATAATCCGGTGGTTCGAACCTTCGGCGAAAAGAAGAGTTTTGACTTTGAGCCGCAGGCGCACTGGGATCTGGGCGAGGCGTTGGGCCTGTTTGATTTTGAGCGCGGGGCCAAGATTGCAGGATCGGGCTTTCCGCTCTTTACCGGAAAAGGTGCCCGGTTGGAACGCGCTCTGATCCAGTTCATGCTTGATCTGCATACCGAGGAGCATGGCTACACCGAAATCGCCCCGCCGTTCCTCTGCAACGAAACGGCGATGACCGGCACTGGCCAGCTGCCCAAGTTTGCGGAGGATATGTATACCATACCCGTCGACGGACTCTATCCCATCCCGACGGCCGAAGTGCCCGTCACCAATCTCTACGGTAACGAAATTCTGGATCAGGCGCTGCCGATTCTGCATGCGGCCTACACGCCCTGTTTCCGCCGCGAGGCCGGCGCGGCCGGCAAGGATACGCGCGGCCTGTTGCGCGTTCACCAGTTCGACAAGGTCGAGCTGGTCAAGTTCACCACGCCCGAAACCTCTGCCGAAGAGCATGAAAAGCTGACGGCCGATGCCGAAAAAGTGCTGCAGAAGCTGGGCCTGCACTACCGGACCATCGAGCTGTGCACGGGCGATCTCGGTTTCAGCGCAGCCAAGTGCTACGACATCGAGCTGTGGGCACCGGCGCAGGATAAGTGGCTGGAAGTGTCGTCCTGCAGTAACTTCGGGGAGTATCAGGCGCGGCGGGCGAACATCCGCTACCGCAACGAAGAGGGGAAGCCGGGCTTTGTGCACACCATCAACGGTTCCGGCGTCGCACTCCCGCGCCTCGTGATTGCCATCATGGAAAACAACCAGCAGGCCGACGGATCGATCGACCTGCCCGAGGCGCTCTGGCCTTACATGGGCGGACTCCGGCGGCTGGAAAAAAGCTAGAGAAATTCACGATTGAGCTGCCGTATATCCCCGCTCTTGGTCATTGGCTCATAAAGCCAACGCTATAACGAACCGCTGGTGTAGTGTCGGCTCTGCAAGCCGATCACTGCGAGGGTTCAGGCGGCCCGTTCTTCGGCCGGTTTGTCCTTCTTTTGCGCATCATGACGCAACAGGGCCCGCAGGTTGACGCGTTCGCCATCCGTGGCTTCTTCGTAGTTGATGGTACAGGCCTTGATGCCCAGGAAGAGATAGAGCAGCGTGATGCCTGTAAAGACGATTGTGGGGATCTGCAGGCCCGCCGATGCGGATATGGTGATAAATATAATCGCCGGAGTGACTGCCACGGTTGCAATCCGTAAAGCGGTGGAAAAGCTCAGGTTGCTGTGCATGACAGATGCAATGATCAGCCCCGCAACGGAAGCGAACAGCAGCACCATCACGGCAAAAATATAGGACAGCATCAGGAAAATACCGTAGGAAAGCGGGGCTACCGAGTTGCGCAGCGTGTTCACCCAGCCGTTAATTGCATGTTTGTCTAGATAGAGGCTCTCGACCATATCCAGGTTGAAGGTGTTGTAGAGATGCCGGCCCCGGCGGACGATAAGCCGTGTTTCGGTCAGCAAAACCTTTACGGATTCGTCGTCGATATAGTTCATGCTGCCGGTGGTGTCGATAATGGCGACCGGCAGACCGCGGCTGTCCTTGATATAGTAGGGTTGGGGCTTGTTGATCGATACCAATCCGTTCTGAATCTGGATTTCCGGAATCTGGTTCAGGAAGTCCACTTGATTGGCCGTCAGCGATTTAAGCGTTTTATTGCGAATGCTCAGAGTGGCCGGAACACAGCAGATGGCAATCAGTACGAAGAGATAGGCCAGGTTGATGCCTTTCCAATTGCATCCAACCTCGTGGTACATGCGCTTCGAGAAGAACGCGAAGAACGGCATCTGAACCAATCTGTATTTTTTACTCTTCATGACCGGCCACTTTTAAAGCAGAAGTCATGCCGAGATTGCGCGATGCCGGAAAAAACTAACTGGACAGTGGCTGCATACTGTCCCAGCCACCCTCGTCCGGGGCGATGTTTGAGTATTTCCTGCTCGAGCGCGGTTCCGCCATCATGGGGGCAACCGCATCACGCCATACCATATAATGTGGTGTCTCCTTGTGCTTGGCAGCATCTTCCGGTGTGCGGTAGACCTCCACCAAAACAAACTTGTTGGGATCCTCATCCTGCAAAAAATCAAAACGTGAAATTCCGGGTTCTTTAATGGAGTTTTTCACATTTGACAGCGTAGCGGCCTTAAACGCTTCGAGATGCTCCGGTTTCACATGAATGAAAACATGAACAATGAACATAACCACCTCCAATTTAGTATTTTATACTAGGCAGGATTCAGCACCCACCGCTTGTTATACCAGAAATACTGCTCCGGATGATCCAGCACCTCCTTCGAAAAGGCGCTCATGATTTCCTGCATGATGCGCGCCTGATCGACTTCCCGGTCCGCATCGGGATCGGGCAGGATCGGACCCAGCAGGACGGCTTCGTGTCTGGTCCAGCCCACGCGCCGGATAAAGACGGGATGAATGGGGCAATCTGCCAGCTGCGAAAAATGAGCTGCACCGGGTGCAATGGTCGCTTTTCCGTTCAAGTAGTCCACCGTAAGACCTCTGCGGGCATTAATGT
>JABDQT010000156.1 GCA_013042165.1 Kiritimatiellales bacterium
GTATGGGGTTCCCTTGATGGGCAGATCACGCTCCACCGCGACGCGCGGAATGCCGCGCATGAGGTGGAGGCCAAACTTCAGCCCTTTCGCATGGAGCTTGTCGGCCAGCGGCTTAAAACCGTTCGGGAAGAACAGTTCCGAGGGTTGGACGATGCCGTATTCATTCACGACCACATCCTTGGGGTCGGCATGCTGGGTCACGGCCAGCTGCAACCCGTCTTTCATCACACTCTCCGGCTTCGAAAACCAGCCGTTGTCGATCACGAAATATTCATAGCCATGCGGCGCGAATTTTTCGATGAAGGCATCCGCTTCCATCAGGGCCCGCTCTTCATAGATGTTGCAGCCATAGCTATCGAAGCTGTTCCACCCGAGCGGCGGAGTCAGCGCGAGCCCCTTGTCGGCAGACGTGTTGCAGGCCATGCCGGATGGATCGTCCGCAAATACCGGAGAGCTGAAGAGCACCCATGCCAGTAGAAAACAGGAGCATTTCATCGCAAGCCTCATGGTTCGTGATTGATTTTCAACATGCGATCATTGGAACAGCAACGGCAGCGTCTCCGCCAGATACTCCCGCCAGTTGATCCAGGTATGCGCCCCTTCAGAGCCCTTAAAGGAGTGGTGGATGCCCGCCTTTGTGAGCTCGTCATGCATTTTTTGTACGCGGCCGAATCCTCTGTCGAGTTGACCGCAGGCCACCCAGAACAGCTTGAGTTTTTCATTTGCTGCAGCCGGATCAGCGGCCAGTGCGGCCATCACTTCGGTGTTCCGGCCCGAGGCACTGAAGATACCGACATGACTAAAGAGGTCGAGATGGCCCAGGCCGATGCTGAAGGCCTGCCCGCCGCCCATCGACAGGCCCATAACAGCCCGGTTCGGCTGATCGGTCTTTACCTGAAACCGTTTTTCAACAATCGGCATAATCGTTTCCAGCAGATCCTCTTTAAAGACACTGGGCCTCCGTCCGTCGGCCCCGGCCGGGGAAGCGGGTTTATAGGCGTGTCCCTTCGGCATCACGATAATCATCGGCTTCATCTTGCCATCGGCCAGCAGGTTATCCGCCATCATATGCGCCCGGCCATACTGCACCCAGCTGCTCTCCACTTCACCATTGCCGTGCAGCAGGTAGAGCACGGGAAGCCGTTCTTCCTGATCCGGCCGATAGCCCGGTGGGGTGTACACCGTGAACCGCCGTTGGTCGCCCGCGGCCTTCGAGTTATAGGTAATGCTGATTACATCCCCATGAGGGACGTCGCGCATCTCCCACGGCATGGGCGGATTGCCCAGCACTTCGATAGAACCGGCAACGGCCCGGCGGCCCACTTTGAGTGCGGTATTGGCCGCATCGATCGTTTTCACGCCGTCCACCATGAACGAATAGGAATAGATCTGCGGTTTGAGCTGGATATCCAGCGTCCAGACCCCCTCGTCGTCCCGAACCATCGGCACATGGCCGCCTCCCCAATCGCCTCGTAGCAACACCTCCGATGCCTTTGGAGCGGTCAGCTTAAACGTGACGTTACCGTCCTTCGAGACCCATGGAACCGCACTGCAGATGGTTATGCATCCCAAAAAGGCCAGTGTAAGGTGATATTTAATTTTCATCGGTCGGTGCTCTTGATTTGAATATCTAAATTCGGACCTTCGCTGCGCGTGCGGGAAAATTCGTCAAGGGCGCTGATCTTTTTGTCGCCGATCACGAGGTCTTTAATCACAATCCTGCGCATCACATCATCGGGCGCTTCCGGCCGTCCACCGAAGATACTCTTCCAGTTCTGTCCCATGGGCACCTGTATGTTGTCAAACGTGATGTCCTCTGCGCCGATCATCTTGTTGTGGCGCGTGCCGGTCATCGGCGCGAATTGGAACAGCGGATTGACGATAGTTTCAAAATAGATGTTCTGCATCACAATATCGGCGATATAACTGAAATTGTGGTTGCCTCTGTCATGATTAATACCAAGCCAGAACCCGCCGCGCATGGGGTTGTATTGCCCCTTAGATAAGTTGGCAACCCCGGTAGACCCGTAGCGGCCATCGATGACGGTTACGTTACGAACGTGCGCGTGTCCGAGGGTGTTGCCATCACTGGGCATAGAGCGGGCGAAGCAGAAGGTATTGGCATTGTTCTGCTGCCAGGCAAACCAGCCGTCGATATCCAATCCGTTTTTGATATACGTTCCATCGTCCTGCTCGACGCTAAAGAAATTGCGGCGCACCATGCCCCATTGCGAAGCATCGGTGTTGCCGTGGAAGCCGTAAAGCGTTTTGACATTGGCCAGTAAAGACGGGGCCCCGAAAAAGTTGGCCGAGTGGAAGTGCCTGCCGACGAAGGTCAATCCCTCCAACACGCCATTCCGGCCGGATCGATCCACCAGAATAATATAGCCGGGTACAGTTTCCTGACCCTTATACCATTCCATCTGCTCACCGGAAAAAATGCCGCGGCCGCGGATGGTAAAGTTTTCAATCGAACCCAGGAACTCTTGTGCGGCTTTGTTGGAGCGCCCCATATATACATAATCATCCGCATTCTGGTAGCCCTTCTTGAAGGCGCGGAAATCAAAGATCTCCTTATTCTGCGTAATCAGCTTGGTTCCGTAGGCGTGATTGTCGGCGTTGTCCCGGTTCACACCACGAATCGTCCCTGCAACATAGGCGTCGCCGGGAATATAAATGGTCTGATCACTGAAAACGGGGAAAAACATCCCGATATCATGGTAGCCGGGCTCAAAATAGATCACGCGGTGATCATCGAGTTTCTTGCGATTTTTGAGCGTTTTAAAATCATCGCTGGTTTTAATGGTCAGCACGGCCTTGTCGGAAGGATCGGGCGCGGGTTCCTCCGCCGGATTTCCGAAAATAAACAGCGGCCGCACCCAGTCGCCGTTGACGATAATGGCGATGAATTGCGGACCGGATAATGTGAACGAGAAGCTTTTGCGATCCGCAGAGTAGGTTGGCTTAATGCCGGCCGCCGACGGCATGATCAGTGCCTCTTTGATGACCGGCGCACGTTCTTTCATTGTGACGGTTACTTCCACCGGCCCGCGATGTGTAAAATTGCAAAAATGTTCCGTTAGCATCGGGGGTGGATTGACCAGGCGTTGGCCTGTGTTCATCAACGTGCCGATATTTTCGTAGACGGGCACGTCGGCCCCCGGTGTGCCACTGCTTTTCTGGGACACGAACACCTCATAATCCGGTGAATGCAGTGTGTACATGCGCGGGTCGTTGACGGCCGCATAGGTCTGCAGGAAATCGCCTTCAGGAGCGGAAATGGTCTTGATCCCCTTGAGGCTCGCGCCGGTGGCCTGATTGCCATACGCAGCGGACAGGGTTTTCGGGAAATCGGGATCATTTTTTTGTTTAGCACTCGGATAGGCTACCTGATGGGCAACGTCCCACCCGTACAGATCTCCGTCTTGATCGCGACGTGGATATTTCTTGTCCGGATTCTTAACCGCATCGACTTGGGGGTAGTTGCGCTTCGGCGCTTGGGCCACTGGGCGTTTGCCTTCTTTGATGGTTTTGTCACCCAGGGTCACGTTATAGGCACATTGTTCAATCGTGGGGCTGAAGACTGCCGGCTCCCCGTTCACCGTAATATCCTGCACGCTGACATTTCGAACGGGGGCCTCCTCGCTGAAACCAAATGCGGAAACCGCAAGAGAGGGCGTATCGTTCAGTGCAGTGATCTGGATATCGCTGACCGTCACATCCTGGATGCTGCCTTGATAATCTCCGCGCCGGTAGGGTGAAAAGCCGACCCCTAGGCCGACCAGCTGAGCCTTTGGTTTTCTTCCGGTGTAAAAGGCTCTGATGTTTTTGACGTTGAAGTTTTTCAGATTGCCGAAATGCGCCTGGCGGATGGAGAACAGGGGATCCCAGTCGCCGACCACGGTAGAGTCCTCAATAGTGATGTTCTGGAGGTCATCAAGAATACGATCACCAAAATAAAACGGAGTTTGCTTCTCTAGACCAACCAGCAGGTTGCCGCTGAAGGTGACATCCGAACCGAATGCAGTGAGAACACGGGTATCGGTCGAAACATAGCAATCCTTCACCGTCGACTGCGAGCCCACGCAGATACCGCCGAATCCCTTTTCAAAATTAAACACCTTCACATTTTCAACGAGCGTGTTACTGCCATTACCCACGATCGGCTGCTGGGAGGGATAGATGATGGTAATGCCCTTGACGATCTGGTTGTCGGCCGGTTCGCGGTTAAAGCCGCCGAGGTAAATCGAGTTACTCCAAAAGCGCAGCGGACGGGGCAGGAAATTATAGTTCGGGCCCTCGGTAACCTGATTGTAGTCGCTGGACAAAATCCCGCGTCCGAAGATCTTCACCCCGGATGCTCCGGCGGTATCCGCCCCCGGCGGGCAGGTGAAGAAGCCGCGCACATAGGCACCCGGTGCCAGATAAATCTGCAGCCCCGGCTTCAGCGGAAAGGCGTCGCCCATCTCATGGAGACCGGGAGCAAAACAAAGGGTTTTCCTGGCTGTGTTTTCGTATTTTTCACGAGGGGTTCCGGGCCGAATCACAAAGGTATCCGCGCTCTTAATATCCGGTAGATCCTGCTCGGGATGTTCAGCAAATATAGTCAGGCGGCGCGAAAGGTCATTATTGAGAACCAGCAGATACTTGTGTCCGGCGGTGGCGGCAAACGAAATCTTGTCGCCGCGAATGACATGCTCGACGGCGTTGCCAAGCTCATCAATCAGCATCACCTGATCCAGCGGCAGCGGATCGGCCAGCTGCCCCACCGTGATTTTTACGGGCTGGTCCGTCTCAAAGGAGACCCACGATTCACGCGCCTTTTTGATCACCTTTTTGCCCAGATCATGGACGACGTTCCTGACAATGACCTTCTTCTCGCCCAGAAACTCAACATCCGCGGCAGGCAGATAGTTTTCTCTGTGTTCGTTCAGCGACATAAAAAAAACGAATGCCTTCTGACCGTCCACGTGAACGGCAAAGTCGCTGCTCTGGTCGATCCCCGCCGGAGCAGAGTAAATTTTCGCCGCACCAAACGATATGACGGGAGCGCCCGTCGTTAAAATCATGGCTAGTGTTATCAATACATGCTTCATACTCATTATCGCTTCTCCATTTACAGCATCAGAAGATGCCGGCTTCCCTATCACAATTCACACTCACGAATTTCACTCCGCAGTAAACACCTTTTTTTGAGCGAATAACCAGTCGGCTAATTCAGGAAAAAAAAGATCGTTAAACGCGTATTTCCTTGCGGAATTATGGTTTCCTTCCGCGATTTCAGTAAACTTCATGTTTCCAAACGGTGGTGCCAAAAAAGAGTATACGAGTTTATCTCTCTCCGGGTGATCGTTTGCCCCATGAAACGACCATAAAGGCAGATGTTGGACAACCATCGCTTCTTTCTTGTTCGAGGCGGGAGCCCGACCTGCCGTGATGACTGCGGCCGTCCAATACTGCGGTTCACTGAATAGTGATATATACGCTCCTGCAGCGCCCCCGGAATTCCCCGTTAGATATTTCCGCGTCATATCGATAGAATAGTTCTTCCCGAAAACATCATCAATCAGGGTATATAGGACCTCTAGTTTTTGCTTTGTCCAAAGCCCGTTCGATTGAGGCGCCAACACGATACATTTATAATCCGGCCGACCTTTCTGGTAGGTCGTAAACACAGTAGGCTGGATGTGTGGCTTACCCGCTTTTATGATGTGTTTTAGATTATCCGTGCCCACCCCTCCTCTTCCATGCAAATAAACGACGATGGGATATTTTTGATTTGGATTATAATCATCCGGAACAAAATACCGATAAGGCATGATTATTCCTGTATTGGTAACGCATCCCGCCCTAAATCCTGCAACCAGTTCCTCGGAAGCCGCCGGTGCTGCCAAGGTACTATTCAAAAAAAATAAATTTAATAGCGACAGAAAACCGCTTAAGGCCGTGCGCTTTAGCATCCCTGTTCGATGGCTCACATCCATATTCGTATAAACTCCTTATGATGCACCTGATATCGAGATAACCCGGCGAAGAGATTCACTTTATTCTTCACTCTATCGTTGTGGTTTCAGGCGATCATAACATCGCCATTTGCACAGCGTCTTTTATTCTTATACTCCATTATTCACTCATCTCCAGATGCGCTTGAGCAAAGCGCTCCCCGAGAGTCCAGATACCCTGTGTAGTAAAGTGGATACCTTCATACTTTGGTAAATCATTGTTGTCAATCAGTGCGGTAAACGGGACCTCTGCGGCGACGGCGCGAAGATTTTTCTTCAAAACCTCCCGGCCCGGCTTGCGCTCAATATGCTGATCGAAAAACAGGAAAGGCAGGTTCGGAGCCTGCAGGTCCTTGCGGATGTTGTTGATCAGATTGGTTAGATTCTTTTTATAGGCCTCTGAAAACTCAAGATAGGATCCATCGCGTTCGGTCTGGCACCACCACATTCCAGAGAGAACCACCTCCCCCACATCCTCCCGCTGCCTGAGTGTTTCGATTCCCTTTAGCGTGTCATTGATCACGGTCTCATAGAGCTTCATCTGCGCCCGGCTCGTATTGCCTAGACGATCCAGTTCATCGAGCCAGCCCGGCCGATCCGTGTCCTTCTCCCAGGCGACAATCGATGTGCCTCCGCAAACGCCCACTTTACAAATGGCAATGATATCATCGGGATAGGCCTGCTTTATGGCCTTCGCAAAACTCAACTCGGTTCCGAAGATCGTGTTGTTGATGTTGAATTTTGCTTTGGGCTTTTTCAGTTTTATTGGCGCCAGCGGCTCCCATACACCGTCGGAGAAAGTAATCAGCACCTCCGGATCAATTTTGCGCTGGGCGGCTGTGAGGTCGTCACCATTCCCATTCCCTGCGGCATTGGATTGTCCGGACAGAATAAACACCCGCGCGGTCTTCTTCGCTGATGCCTACGCATGCCCGAATAATGCAAGCACAACGAGTGCCGTAACGATGGATAACGTCTTGTTTTTCACCTTTGGACCTTCTTTCGTTAAAGAGTAAATGACGAAGGAAGTACGGAAAACAGGACAGGCAACCCAAGCCTATTTCCCTTTTGACTCCAGTAAAAGCTACGTTTCATGGGTTGAACGCTTATCTTGCCGACTTCACCCTCTCTACCTCAATTATGTGAAAGATGTCGTCCTCATCATCCGTGTTGATGAGGGAAAGATCTGAGCCGTTCCGTCCGCGGTTGCCGAAGTGGGCATCTTTCAACGTGACGATCTTTTCCTTCCACTTTCCACTATCCGTCTTTTTGACGACTACGGCTCTCTTATTCGGTTTTCTGACGGCATCATACTCCAGCGCCCATTGCCCCTTTCCCTTATCGTAGTAAACCACCCGCACCGTGATCGGATAAGCGCCGGAGAGCGGCTTTCCGGCAAAGAAGGAATCCTTGATATCGAAGGCCATGGCATCCTTACCGGACTTGTGTTCAAAGCCCCGCGCAAAGCGTCCGTATACCGGGCTGCTCGAAGTGATTTTGCCTCCGACACGCCACCAGCCGACACTCGTCTGGTCGGGATCGATCTGGTGTAGAAAGCGCTCGTAGTTTCCTCGGAAAATTTCCCAGCCCGAATCGTTCAAGCCCTGCTGACCCCGCCGCTGTTTCATCATCCCGGCCAGCACCCCGTTGACATCGTCCATTTTGGCACCATACGCGGAGCGGGATGCGCAAATAGCCAGATAGCGCTCTTCATTTTTGATCGAGGCCTCACCAAACTCCGACTCGGGAAACTTCACCGTATCGCTCGAATCCAACCCCTCGCGCAGTGCACAAAATGCCGCCGTCGCGTCGACGGAATGCGTCTGACCGGCGTATTTATTGAAGAAGTTGAAATCTTCCCAATAGTCGTTTTTGTGGTGCCAGTTCCGGGCCGAGGTGGTTATATTCCACATCGACAAACCGCTGTGTACCGCAGATAAACTGGTCCAATAAAAGGCCTGCTTGATGTTCTTTTCGAAGATGCCCTCTTTCCAGCCCTGATCCATCTCGCAGCGGGTGAAGAGCTCATACGTGTCATTTTCAGCAGCATCAATGGTGTGTTGCAAGATCTCCTCGGTTCGAGGGACTTCACTGTTAATTTGATAACCTTGTCCCGTTCCACCCATCTTTGTGCCCCACCCACCTTTTACATTCTCGGATATCCATTGCAGCAGCTTTCGCTCCCCCTTATCATAAACCACGCTGGTGTACATGAGGGGAATGACAGGACCCGATCCTTGCTGAAAGGCGGTGTGAAATTGCTTAAAGGCCGCAAGACGGTACGCTTCCCAATCCTTATCCGACATCTCGAAATTTTTGTCCGTTGGGACGCCTTTGTGAGGGGCCTCATCGCCCGTCGAACCCGTTTTGACCTGAATAAAAACAACGCGCTTGAGCAGGCGTTCAGGCAGGCTTCGAACATGCTTACCGAACGCGTCGATCATACGGTGATAATAAGCGATATGCTTAGGATCCAGATGGTCGGGATAAGGACCCGTGTGCCTGTGCCCTTTGGTTGTATACTTCTCGACACCCTTTTTATAGATCCAGTGAGGCGCGTCCTGCGCCACGTTGATGCTCAAGAAAACATAGCTGTCGTTGGCTGCGGCATCTTTCAAAACAGAGTCGACAGATTTCCAATCAAACACACCGTCCTTCTTCTCGATGTCGGACCACCGGTGTTGGTGTTCGACCCCCTTGTACGGATAATCCTTGAAATCCACGTCGCCGCCACGAGCCCAGACGCCATAGGCATCGCGGTTCTGTGCGAAAAGATTGGTCGTGCCACCCAACAGAAAAACGGTGAGCAGCGAGACGATCCGTAGGGACGGAATCGATCGGGTGCCTGCGAAGAGTTGCTTTTGTTTCATACGATGAATCCTTCTGGTTGCCTAATTTTTCGGGAAAGCAATCCATACTCCCCATTCTTACTTCATAATCCCGCCGCCATTGCGGCATCACTTTAATTCAAAGGCCCTGACCGCTCTGATATTCTGTGACGATGAGCCGACTAACACTTTAAACGACCCCGCTTCGGCCGTCCACTTTTTTGTCGATTCGCTCCAGAACGAAAGGTCCGCCCCCATCCCATCCCTCGCTTCTTCTCTTTTTTCCATGTGTTGCGCGCTGAACCACACGTATTTCCGCGTCACTTTATTTCTTTTTTGCATCCACCTGCGGAGGCGGCTCATCCGGAACCTGATACTGAGCACGCAGCTTTTTAAGCTCGCCCTTTAACGCCGAAACAACGGATGCCATTTCCGGATTTGCGTAGCAATTCATCAGCTCCTGCGGATCCTTTTCGAGATCGAACAGTTCCCACTCCTCGCCTTCGGGCACGTCCATGCCATAGAAGCGGATCAGCTTGTAGCGGCGGGTCGTGACCCCTTCATGGCGGCGGACGCTGTGGGTCGCCGGATAGTCATAATAGTGGTAATAGAGACTGGTCCGCCAGTCCGGCGGAGTTTCCCCTTTCAGGAGCGGAACCAGACTTCTTCCCTGCATCTCTTGCGGGATCGGCGCGCCGGCCAGATCCAGAAAGGTTTCGGCGAAATCGATGTTCTGCGCCAGATCGGTATTGATCGACCCGGGCTTCACAACGCCCGGCCAGCGGGCGATCAGGGGGGTGCGAAATGATTCTTCATACATAAACCGCTTGTCGAACCAGCCGTGCTCCCC
>JABDQT010000161.1 GCA_013042165.1 Kiritimatiellales bacterium
TCTTCGTCGGTTGAATCCTGCACATTCAGGAGGAGGCGGTGCGTGTGCGGATCCACCTTTTCGACATTGCGGGTAAAGACGCTGTATTTGACATATTCCACCACCCGCTGGTTGAGCCCGGCTTCGATCAGAAAGATCAGCTCCACCAGCTCGACGCGCGAGAGCACCAGCCGAACGCCGGGCAGCTCGATGTCATCAGGCATAGCCGAGTTCATCTCTTCCATCGACCGGTCGAATTCCTCCAGAATCTGTTCGCGGGCGGTCTCTTCGGTTTCCGGCACCCAATGGATCAGGATCTTGCGGGCAGGATCGTTGTAGAGCATCGGCAGATCGACCCGGAAGCTCAGCTCGCAATCGGGACACTCGACCCGGTTCAGCTGATTGTGCATCAGGGCATCCTTCAACTGCGGATCCGTCCCGACGTTCACCGCATCGTACAGCTGCACATCCTGCGGCGTACCGCACGAGGGGCAGGTGATATTCACTGTTCTGCTAATACTCATCGTTACAGGTTTTAAGTTTTAAGTGGTTAAGTTTTAAATGCATCATGACCCAAATAACCCGGTCACTAAATCGTTCTGTTATCATTATTCTGTCTAACAAAAGTTTCCGTCAGCCTTCAATCGCTCATCGTTCAAAATGGCATGGTACTGATGCTCGAGGTCCGCGATTTCGCGCTGCCAGAACATATCGCTTCCCCAATCCGGGAAATGGCTCCGGAACTTAAAATCATTTACCTGCGTACTGCACCAGGAAAGAAAATAGATAATACGCATCGCCCGCAGGATTTCAACCAGCCGAAGCTGCCGATCGTCAAATTCCATAAACTGCTCGTAGCCCTCGAGGATGAGGTTGATTTCGTTACGGGCCTGGTTGGCGTGGTCGGGCAGCAGCAGCCAGATATCCTGCACCGCCGGTCCCATTACCATGTCGTCGAAATCGATCACCATCAATCCTTCGTCGGGCCGCTCCAGAATATTGGCCCGATGACAGTCACCATGAATGCGCTGCAGGTCGATTCCCTCAAACTCGCGCAGGGCGATTTCGACAATGGGGTCGGTCACGGCCTTGAAGCGGTCGCGCTGGTGCGGCGACATAAACCCGCCGCCAAGCAGCAGTTCAAGTTCAGGAATGGTGGTGGTTTCGGGATGCATCTGCAGGCGGTTGGCAGCTTCGCGCCGCGATCCGGCCAGATGGATGCGCCCCACAAGGCGCCCGAGCCGCAGCCAGTTATCATCTGAATAGAGGTCCATTTCCCGGCCCGACTTTTTGGGAAAGACGGAATAGAGGATGCCCTCATACTCGCCGATGGTTCCCCCGCCGGCCAGTTTGAGCGGAGCCACCACCGGGATTTCATCCGCCGCGCAATCGAGAATAAAATCGTGTTCATCCTGCAGGGCGGCCCGTTTCCAGCGACCCGGCCGGTAAAACTTGGCGATGAGACGCTCCCCATCGGTCGACTGCAGTTCGTAAACCCGGTTGATATAGCTGGGCAGCGGCGAAGTGAGGCCGGTCAGCTCGCAAGCCATTCCGGCTTCAACCGCTGTGAGTATGCGGTCGGGGGTGAGATCGTCGAAACTCGCGCTCATACTTCCAGGGCCTGAAAAAGGTGGTCGGCGTCATCGAACGAGTCGACGATAATATCGGGTTCTTCCGATTCGAGTGTGGCGCGGTCAAACTGCCCATTGCAGACCGCGACGGAAACCATGCCGTTGGTACGGGCCGCCTCGATGTCGGACGGGGTATCCCCCAGCAGATAGGCCGCCTTGGGCCTGCCCGCGCGCTCGAGGGCGATTGCCGCCATACGGTTGCGGTCGCCGTCGTCGTCGCCGAAGCCGCCGATCCCGGTAAAGAAGCGGTTGATACCGCCATGCTTGAGCTTGAGCTCGGCGCAGGCACGGATATTACCGGTTACGAGAGCGAGATTCCAATGCTGAGAAACCCGCTCCAGAAAGTGCACGACGCCCGGAAAGACCGTAGGCGGCACCTGGGCCATGCCCTGATCGAGATAAAGCGTCAGCCGCTCGAATAGATATGTGGTTCTATCGGGCTGCAACTCAACGTCGTTTTCGCGGGCAAGTCGCTCCACCACGCGCAGGTCGGTTGCGCCGGCAAAGTTGATGTGCGCCATATCGACCGGCACCCCGTAGGCTTCTTCAAAGGCTTTACCGAACGCAATCCGTCCGGAGCCCCTCGCATACAGCAGTGTACCGTCGATGTCGCAAAAGATGTAGCGGCCGGTTGCCGTCATCCCGCAGTCTAATCGACGAGGTCGATCAGCTCGTTGATGGCATCGGACTCGGACCGCTCCTTCGGCGGACGCTCCCTCTTTGGCTCGTTACCACCGTTGCCGCCGGAGCTGGACTGCTTCTGATTCCGGCGCCGCGGCGGACGGTTGCCACGCTTGCGGCCACCTTCGCTGCGTTCCTGACCATCGCTGTCATTGCCTGTATCGAAGGTCTTGCGGAAGGTACTGACGCGCATCTTATTGGCGGAGCCCCCCATCATTTTTTCGGCGGCGGCATTTCCGGTAACCAGAATACCTCCCTTGGAACCGGCGGTTTTGGTCAGATACTTCGCGTGCTGTTCGGGCGATTTGCTATACACGACCAAAACGCCTTCGAACTTCTTGCCGGCCGGCGCCTTGTTCAGCGGCTTACCGGTAAGGACAGCCACGACCGTCAGTTTTTCACGTTGCGAAAAGCGCGACAGACGGCGAAGCGTCTGCAACTGGCTGCGCGGGGGTACATTGCCTTTCATTCCCAGCGATTCGTTGAGGGAAACGGCGTCGACAACCAGCACCTTGCGGGCCGGCTTCAGCAGGTTGAATAAACCCATGTTTAGTTCCTTTATGTTGTATTTTCATTTTTTCCATGCACTTACACCGTCGTCCCTTCCGCAAGCATGTGGTGTGTTTAGCGGATGTTGGCGGTGTGTTGCCGTGCGGTTAATCAATCACCGACAACCTACCCCAGGGGGCCCGAATCACGCAAGCCCCGATTTCCGCGTACGAAACATCGACAGATCGACCGTGATTCGGATGCAAGCCGGCTCAGGACTGCCGGATTTCTTCGGAAATGCGCATGGAGCAGTAGCGCTCGCCGCACATGGAGCAATAGTGCTGGTCGACCTGATCGCGCTCCTCGGGCGGGAGTGATTCGCGGCGGTATTCGCGGGCACGATGGGGATCAAAGGACAGGTTATACTGATCCTCCCAGCGGAATTCACCGCGTGCCTTGCGCATGGCTTCGTCGCGGTCCATTGCACCGGGCACGCCCTTGGCGAGGTCGGCCGCATGCGCGGCAATCTTGTGGACGATCACCCCTTCCTTCACATCGGCGCGGTTCGGCAGGCCGAGGTGTTCCTTCGGAGTAACATAGCAGAGCATCGAAGTGCCGTACCAGCCGATGACCGCACCGCCGATGGCAGAGTTGATGTGGTCGTAGCCGGCTGCGCAGTCGGTGACCAGCGGCCCGAGGGTGTAGAACGGGGCTTCAAAGCAGTCCTGCAGCTGCAAGTCCATGTTTTCCTTGATCTTGTCGAGCGGCACATGGCCGGGCCCTTCGATCATTACCTGGCAACCGTACTCCCACGCAATCTTTGTCAGTTCGCCGAGCGTTTTGAGTTCGGACAGCTGGGCCTCGTCGTTGGCATCGGCAATGCAGCCGGGGCGCATGCCGTCGCCGAGCGAGAAGGTGATGTCGTAGGCGCGCATGATCTCGCAGATTTCGCGGAAGTGGGTGTAGAGAAAATTTTCCTGACCGTTATCGATCATCCATTTGGCCAGAATGGAGCCGCCGCGGCTGACGATGCCGAGCTTGCGCTCTTTGACGAGGGGAATATCCTTACGCAGCACACCGGCATGAATAGTGAAATAATCGATCCCCTGTTCCGCCTGCTCGATCAGTGTATCACGGTAAAGCTCCCAAC
>JABDQT010000004.1 GCA_013042165.1 Kiritimatiellales bacterium
GATCCTCATAGACCACAGCTGCTCCGACGGGGCGCGTTTTTTCGTCCGTCTTGGTTTCGGTTCGGTGCTGGTTGTGGTCAAAGATCATCCGGCTGAGGAATCCGTTGATCTGCATCACGCCGCCGACGCCCTGCACCTGCACTTTGCCCCCCTCGGTTATGACATCCGCACCGGCTTTGATTTTGCCCGATTGCACGCCATTCACATACATTTGGAAGGCGGCGGTGCTATCGGTCGGCGAGGGGATCCATATCTGGTCGCCGTAGAGGTCGCGCATGACGTTCATGTAGGTGCCGTCGGCCAGCGCGTTCTGGGTGATGAGGTAGACATCGGGGCGCACCTTGGCGGAGTAGATCATGTAGGTCGGGACAAAACGCCCGGGATCGGTACCACCGAAGAAGATGGCGTTGGTGCCCATCGGCGGCGGATAGCTTTGGTCGGGATAGGCGGCCCACTGTTTCTCGAACTCTGCTTCGTCCGGATACCAGTAGCGAAGATCGTCTTTGATGCCTTCAACGCCTCGAAGCTGCCAGTTGCCAAACTGCCAGCCAAAGTCGTGGCCGTTCTGTTCAGCTCCACCCACGACCTTGAGCTGCCCTTTGTCGTTGTAGTTTTTATAGATCAGCGCGAAGGGCAGCAGCAGGACAAGAGTCACACCGACAATCTTGGTGTAGCGGTTGTTTTTCACGAGTGTTTCGAGATAGGCCATGGTCAGTAGAATCCCGTAGCCCAGCCAGAGCACGAAAATGGCGTGCGACTGGATATACTGCACACGCCCGATAAAGAGATTCTGAATATCGGTCTGGGGATTCTGCAGAATCATGAAAACGATGCCCACGGAGAGGAATGCGACCAGTGTGGTGACCAGCCAGCCAATGTTGCGTTTGCCAACCTTCCAGCAGAACAAGAAGGGCACTGCCGCAAGGATGGCAATGGGCCAGTAGAATTGCGAACGCAGATCCATCAGGTAGGTTCCGACCTGCTGCAGGAAGCGCGGGGTGAAAACGGACGCCAGTTTTACGCGCTCATACTGTCCGCGGGTGACGGCATGCATGAAGCCCTGCCACGTGCGGGGATAGCCCCAGTTGATCGGCGGGTTCTGGTCGGACGCAATGGGCATATAGAGATAGAATCCCAGACCGATGAACATGACCAGAAAGGTCGGCCCCACGATCTTTCCGTTCGGCAGGACAAAGGTGGCAAGGGTGGGAACAAGCAGGGCATAGAGGGTCCAGATCCAGAAGCCTGCATGTTCAGGCCCGGAAATCCACATCAGGTGCGCGTGCTCAGGGGAATCAGCGGCCCACTTGTTAAAGCCCACCAGCAAAAGGTACATCGAACCGGTGATCACAAAATCACGGACCAGAAAGGGATGGCGAATCAACAGGCAGGCGATGATGCAGCTCACGATACCGAGTATTTGCAGGAAAAGACTGCCGTAATAAATGCCGACAAACGTCAGCAGAAGCGCTCCCAATGCTCCAAGGATATACCACAGATTCTTCAGCTTGAAGATTTCGAGTTCGTTAAAGAGCACGGCCACGGCGATGGCCAGTCCCATGAACATCAGGGTTTGGTGGTTGGTGATGCCGAGTCCGAATACGAAAGCGCACAGAAACAGCCATTTTGACTTTCCCGGCTCGGACATCCAGCGGTACAGAAAAACAAGCACCAGCGACTGGAAAAAGATATTGAGTGTATACACTTCGGCGATAACGGCCTGCGACCACATGCCCTGTCCGAAGGCAAGCAGAAGCCCGCCGGCAATGCCCGATACCGCGCAGAAGAGGCTTTCCGTTTCTTCGCCAAGCACGCTCGATTCTTTTTTCAGGCTGCGCAGCAGATCCATGCCCGAGCGGCTGATGAGCAGGGCCAATACACCGCAGGCAGCGGCACCGGAAACAGCGGAGAAAAAGTTAACGCCCCAGGCGGGGTTGGGTTGGCCGTGGAAGGTGACCCCGTGAAAGATCCACTGAAAGAACCAGGTCAGCAACGACCAGATTGGATAGCCCGGCGGGTGGGGGACACCGAGATAGTCGGAAGCAACAATCAGCTCGCCGGAATCCTCCAGCCCGAGGGTGGGCTGCAGGGTCAACGCATAAACAATGAGTGAAACGGCAAAGGCGATCCAGCAGGCAATCCAGTCCGGTGTGCGGAAAAACTTTTCAGATTTCAAGGCGATCTTCTCCAGTTATAAATTGAATATACACAATAGAATAATCGGTGTTCGGGTCAATCCTCCTTGAGGCGCTTCTCAAGGGTTCGGAAGCAGGAGGGATGACCGGACTTGATTTTGGCAAAGTGAGGGCGCGCGGGCTCATAATGTTTCTCGGCGGTGAATGGTGCTTCGAATTTGCCCGCCAAAAGATCATTCCGGACAAAAAAGGCATTGGCACCGGAAAGGCTGCAGCCTACGAGGGAGTAGCCCTTGGCCGCCGCCTTTTCCTCGATGAATTTGAGGGAGAGACCCCCGTGGTCGGTATAGTTCCACATGTGCTTCGGATCATAGGCCATGCAGTAGCGAATCGGTGGAACAAACCTGGCGTTGTATTCCATGATGAGAACGCGCGGTTCAATGCAGGTGATGGCATCCCAGACAAAGTAGTCGTTGCCGTCGATATCGACCGACAGAAGGTCGATTTCCTTTTCCTGAATATGCGGCGAAATCAGATCGTTGATGTTATCCTTGGTAATGAAGGATTCCACGACTGCGAGCTGGCCGGAATCGATGGTGGTCGGCAGGCCTTCGCGGATTTTGCGGATGTTTTTAGGCGATCCGTCGATCCACAACCCGTTCCAATCCTGAAAGAGCAGGGCATAGGTGTTGTTTTCGAGGCCATCGCCGGAGCCGAATTCCACAAAGGTTTTATTGGTGGTGCCGATGCGGTTGAAGATTTCTATGATGATGCCGTCTTCTTCGTTTTGTGAGTAGACCTTGCGGCCGTGGGGGATGAGGCTGAGCGGATCCGCATATTTTGGAAGACGCTGCATGGCCTCCATTTCGTTGCGCAGCCAAAATCCGCGCACATCCACAAAGCGGGTTCCGCCAACGAGAAGTCGATTTTTTAAATCAGTCCATTTGCCCATGCGCCATCCTCAATGTTTTCCCAAGGTATAAAACGAATCGCCTGTATACACCAGAAGGCCGATTTTGGCATAGCGTAAACGATAAAAACTCTCGCTTTGAGAGGGATGCCATGCCTAACATTTCGCGGTTGTTTTGGAATAGATTTTTTGAAGGTACCAAGTTGATGAATGGAACACCCGCGAAGTTAAGTGATTTTCTCAAAAAAAAGGACTCTTTGGCGGGTCAGATCGTCAAGTATATCCTCTGCGGCGGCATGGCTGTCGCCGTTGATTTCCTGACCTTTTATCTCCTGGCCGTGTTTGCCTTTCCCTGTTTGAGGGAAACCGATCCCATAGCCCGCCTGCTGGCTGTTTTCGGCTATGATATCCACATTGTCTCCGCCGAGGTGCTGGCGCGGAATTTCTGGATCATCAAAACGTTCTGTTTTCTGGCTTCGAATACAGTAGTCTATGTGTTGAATGTACTTTTTGTTTTCAAAGCCGGCCGACACCACAGAGTCATCGAAATCCTGTTGTTTTTCGGCTCGTCACTTTTTCAGTTTTTCTTTATCTGGCTGGGCGGACTGCTTATAACCAAATTCAACTGGGAAGTAACCTACTCCAATGTGACCATGTTGCTGACTGCGATGGCGGTAAACTATCTCGTCCGGAAAAAAGTGATATTCAAGCATTAAAGGTAACGTAGGACATTTATGAAAAGAGCTTTGATTACAGGAATAAGCGGACAGGATGGCTCCTACTTGACGGAGCTGTTGCTCGCCAAGGGCTACGAGGTGCATGGCATTGTTCGGCGCACCAGCTCATTCAGCCGCGGGCGCATTGATCCGTTCTATGGCGCAAAGGTCGATCCTTCGGGAAAGCTGGTCTTGCATTATGGCGACATGGGCGATGAAAAAAACCTGCGCAAGCTATTGGAAAAGGTCCGCCCGGACGAGGTGTACAACCTTGCCTCGCAGTCGCATGTAGGGATCTCTTTTGAAATGCCGGAATATTCCACCGACGTCAACGCACTCGGCACCCTGCGTCTGCTGGACGCCATCAACGACTATTGTCCGGAAGCACGCTGCTACCAGGCTTCGACCTCGGAGCTGTTCGGCAGCGCGGACGAATCGCCGCAAACCGAACAGACCCGCTTCAGGCCCAACTCGCCCTATGCGGTGGCGAAGCTTTATGCCTACTGGATGACGGTCAACTATCGTCAAACCTACGGCATGTATGCCTGCAACGGCATCCTTTTCAACCACGAGTCGCCGCGCCGCGGAGAAAACTTTGTGACACGCAAGATCACGCAAACGGTCGCGCGTATAGCTGCGGGAGAGGCGGACTGTCTTTACATCGGAAATATGGACGCTCAACGTGACTGGGGCTATGCCCCCGACTTTGTTCGCGCCATGTGGCTGATGCTGCAGCAGGAAAAGGCCGATGATTACGTGATTGCAACGGGCGAGCTGCATTCGGTTCGGGAATTTATCGCAAAGTCCTGTGCGTATGTCGGAATGCGAATTGAATGGTCGGGTGAGGGCATGACCGAGTGTGGTATTGACGCTTCGAGCGGAAAAACCGTGGTTCAGGTCGATCCCAAATATTACCGTCCGATCGATATCGACTCGGTGCTTGGCGATGCCACGAAGGCCGAGCGTGAGCTCGGATGGAAGCCGGAAGTCAAGTTCGACCAACTCGTCGAGATCATGATGGAGGCAGATGTGGCCGCCACCCAAAAAGTGCAATAGGGCGTATATGAAAATATTGATACTCAACTGGCGGGACATCAAGCACCCGCGTGCCGGCGGTGCCGAAATGCGTTTGCATAAGATCTATGCGCCGCTGACGCAGCAGGGGCATCAGGTTGTGCTGTATTCCTGTGCTTATGCCGGCTGCAAGAAACGCGAGAATGTCGATGGCATCGAGGTGCACCGATTGGGTAATGACCTCACTTTTGCCCCGGCTTGCACACTGGGTCTCAGGCGCTGGGTGAAACGGCATCAGCCCGACATTGTGGTGGAAGAACTCAACAAGCTGCCGTTCTATTCGCCCGTGGTCTACAAAGGACCGTTAATGATCCAGATGGCGCATTTATGGCGCAACTCCATCTTCAAGGAGGCCAGCTTCCCGGTTGCCTTCGTGGTCTGGTTCTTCGAGCAAACCATCGGCTGGTTCTATAAGAAATGCTGGTTTTCCGTTTACAGCACCTGTACGCAAAAGGATCTGAAAGCATTTGGCGCGGCTGACGAACGCAACCGCCTCATTTATTGCGGCGGCGACCTTTCAGCCTATGTGCCCGGTACGGTCGAGCGCGAACCCTTCATGCTCTGGATCAGTCGTCTGCAAAAATACAAAGGGCCGATCGATGCCGTCGAGGTACTCGAAAAACTGGCTCCTGATTTTCCCGACCTCAAGCTCGTTATCGTTGGCTCGGGTCCGTTCCAGCCCCAGCTGGAAAAGTTCATTGCCGAGCATGGCATGCAGGACAAGGTCACCCTGACCGGCTTTATCAGCGAAGAGGAAAAGATCGACCTGCTCCAGCGCGCCGCTGTGCATCTGCAATCCAGCTACAAGGAAGGGTGGGGGCTGAGTGTCATCGAGGCCAATGCCTGTGGCTGTCCTGTGGTCGCCAACGATACGACCGGGCTGCGCGACAGCTGCCGCGATAACGAAACCGGACTGCTTTACAAGCATTGCGATATCGACGATGCCGCCTCCAAGGTCCGTACCGTCCTGACCGACGAACCGCTGCGAAAACGCCTCGTTGAAAAAGGATATGAATGGGCCGGCGGTTTCAGCTGGGAGCGCAATACCCGCGAAATTTTCGACTACCTCCAGGAGATCATC
>JABDQT010000005.1 GCA_013042165.1 Kiritimatiellales bacterium
AAAAAACTCTTGTTGATTACTTAATTTAAAATAATCGAACTTGTCAGGAGATGCAAGAGGGCAATGGCTTGAATACATTACACGTATGGATCGAAAGTATCCGCCAAGCGCACATTCGCTGTGAACCCGAGAAGACAAATATCATCCCCCTGTTTTTTTGTTGCCGGCGTATTGCTGCACCACTTTAACGATGCTTTGAATCAGCAGCTCCAGCGGAAGCCTGCTATAATCCTATGGCGTTTCCTGAAACCGGTTCAGGGGGTTGAAATGCGGTAGAAGCCGGCCGGATCGTCCATGGAACAGGAGTCAACCAAAACGCTCTGCAGAATGCTCTCCCTGACAAGCGGATCGCCCTGCAGAAACTCGGCTCTTTAACAAAGCAGAGGCCAGACCGTTCCCAGAGGCCGGGTATGTTTACCTTAATATGTAGTGGATTCGGAAAAAGGATTTCCAGGCATTGGAAAATCACGGACAGGGCTGTTCCGCGAACAGGAAGGGTCCTTTGGCTGCGGGCAGAGGCTTATTTGATTTCAACAGCGATTTTGTTTGTGGCTGCTGAACTGCTGCCCACATATAGATCGATCGCACCCGGCTCGACCGCATAGTTCCCATCATTGTCATAATACATAAAATCTTCATAGGACAACGTGAACTGTATGGTCCGGGCCTCGCCCGGAGCCATGCGAATCTTTTCAAAGCATTTCAGTTCGCGAACCGGGCGGGTTATTCGTCCAACTCTGTCGTGAGCATACAGCTGGATCACCTCAGACGTACTGCGGGTTCCTTTATTCAAAACGTCCACGGCAATGCGGATGGGCTTCCCTTTGCGGACTTCTGCAACCGATGGCCTGATCGCCCCATATTCAACTGTGCCATAAGACAATCCGTACCCGAACGGGAACAGAGGCGTATATCCCAGATCCAGATAATGCGACCGGTTTCCAAGACTGGACTGCCAGGCGCCGATAGGAATGTCGTCTATATGCGTATAATGATCAGGAGTTGCAGGCCTTCCTGTGTTCTTGTGATTATAGAACCAGGGCAGCTGGCCGGCCGACTTGGGCCAGCTCACAGGCAGACGGCCGCCCGGCTCCGAAACCCCGAAAAGCATTTTTTTCAGGGCAGAGCCACCCATCGTTCCAGGATGCCACATCATCAGCACTGCATTCAGGCTCTCGATGCTGTCTGTAATATTGATCGGTCGACCGGCCATAATGACGAGCACCACCGGCTTGTTGAGCTTTGTCAGTTCAGCGAGCAGTTCTTCCTGCGCACCCGGCAGCCTGATGCTGGCCCTGGAATGTGCTTCGCCCGACAGGATCGCCTCTTCTCCCCCTACAAAAACAATAGCATCCACATCACGGGCAGCGTCCAAAACCTGCTCAAAGCGGCTCTGGTCCTTATCCCTGCTGAACGAAAGCCCCTCCACGAAAACCGCCTTTTCCAATGCCTCTTGCGGAGTGACAGTCGGGTGATCCTCCCCGTCAAAAGACCAGGTGCCAAGCTGGTCTTTTTCCTGATGAGCCAAGGGGCCGGTCAGCAGTATTTTCGAGTTTGGTTTCAGCGGAAGAATGCCGTCATTTTTCAACAGAACGGCACTCTCTATCGCCGCGTCTTCTGCTTTCGCCAAATGACTTGGAGCGTAGAAGACGCCAGGGTGGTCTTCGGGAACAAACGGTTCATCAAAAAGGTTCAGCCGGAATTTAGTTTTCAGGATGTTGCGCACAAAAAAATCAAGTTGCGATTCCGGTACGAGTCCTTCCCGAACCAGCTCTTCCAAAAACTTTTCATAGGCCGGGGATGCCATTTCCATATCCAGACCTGCGTTGGCCGCCAGTTCTGCGGCATGCTTGGTGTCACGGGCAAATCCATGGTCGATCATTTCGACAACAGACGCCCAGTCCGAAACCACAAAGCCTTCAGAACCGAATTCACCGCGAAGAATCTCCGTCAGCATTCTCCTGCTGCCTGTTACCGGCATCCCATTCACTTCATTGAATGAAGACATGAACGTGGCCACACCATTTTCCACGGCGGCTTTAAAGGGGGGCAGATATACGTTGTAAAGCAGCTCATCGCTGAGGATG
>JABDQT010000185.1 GCA_013042165.1 Kiritimatiellales bacterium
TGCAAATAATTCTTCCATGGTGAACCTCCGTTTCATGTTGGACCGCGCCCCATGGAAAACCCGATGCAAAGATTCCGCATCATTAGGGCGGCACGATCCCCTTGTTTTAATCCGAGGACTCTATACCCGGTCCCCAGTTTTGTCTAACGTTAATAGTTGTGTGAAACTTGTATGGTTTTTGATTCTGTAACGAGGGCCTGAACCGGTATATCCGTCGCTTCGACCGGCACAGTATCCATGATCTGGAAATCGAAGGCAACGGCTGCGGAAAACCCGGGGTAGCCGTTCAATAAACGGTCATAATATCCGCCGCCGCGCCCGAGCCGGTTTCCCTGTCGATCGAACGCCACACCCGGAACAATGATCATGTCGATTTCTTCCAGAGCTACCGGGTGAACGGAAACGGGCTCCCTGATGCCATGGTGCCCCGTTCGGTATGCGGTCGATGCCGTGACCATGCTCATTTCATAAATTTTCTGCACCGGGTTGAATACCGGGATGCACGTTTTCTTGTCGAGCTCCCGGCATAATGAAAACAGGGCACCGAGCTGCACTTCGCCGGCAATGGCCTGGTACAGCGCCACGCTTCGAGCCGTCTTGAAGGGCTTCATCGACGCGAGGTTTTCGATCACCTGTTCGCTGGCCGCTTTGGTCCAGTCGGGATCCAGCTCCCTGCGTCTTGCGCTGATGGTATTGCGCACCTGTTGCTTGGTAATCACTTCTTCTCCCGGAGCGAGTTCCAGTATTCGATCCGTTTTCGAATCGTATCCTCGTAGCCCTGGTCGGAGGGCTTGTAGTAGACCTTTTCGGTCGGGACATATTCCTGATCGACAAAATGCCCCTCATGGGCGTGGGCATATTTATATTTTTCATCGCCCTTGTCCGGCTTCGGACCGCTTTGCAGATGTTTTGGCACCGGCAGGGTCCGGCCGTTCTCCACATCCTGCAGCGCCTCGTTGATAGCGGCGTAGGCGGCATTGCTCTTCGGGGCGCAGGCGAGATAGGTTGTGGCCTGCGAAAGTGTGATGCGCGCTTCCGGCATGCCAATGAATTCCACCGCCTGCATGGCCGAGACCGCCAGCGTAATGCCGCGCGGATCGGCATTGCCGATATCCTCCGAGGCCAGAATGACCAGCCGCCGGGCGATAAAGCGCGGATCCTCGCCGGCATAGAGCATCTTGGCCAGCCAATAGACCGCCGCGTTGGGATCGGAACCCCGCACGCTCTTTATGAAGGCCGAAATGGTGTCATAGTGCTCGTCCTCATCATGATCATAATTCACCGCCTTCTTCTGCACCGACTCCTCGATTTCGTGGCGGGTCAGGTGCACCATGCCGGTGCTATCCGGCGGCGTGGTCAGTGCGGCGATTTCCAGCGCATTGAGCGCCCGGCGCGCATCGCCTTCGCATACGGAAGAGAGATGTGCAAGTCCGTCATCGGACGCCGTCACCAGTCCGTTCAGCCCGGGGGGCGCCATGAGGGCCCGTTGCAGCACCTCCACCACGGCGCCTTCATCCAGCGGTTGCAGCTGAAAGATCTGTGAGCGCGAATTCAGCGGGGTGTTGATGAAAAAGAAGGGGTTATGCGTGGTGGCCCCAATCATGATGATGTCGCCGTTTTCGATGTAGGGCAGCAGGACATCCTGCTGCGCCTTGTTGAACCGGTGGATCTCATCGATGAAAAGAATCGTATCCTGTCCGTTCATTTTTTTCCAGTGCTGCGAACCCTGCAGGATTTTCCGGAGGATGGATACATTGGCCAGCACGCCGCTGGTGCGCTCAAAGCGGCGATTGGTGGTTTTCGCAATCACTTCGGCCAGCGTGGTCTTGCCGCAGCCCGGTGGCCCATAGAGAATAATGCTGCTGAAGCGATCGGCCTCGATGGCGCGGCGCAGCAGCTTGCCTTCGCCGAGAATATGCTCCTGCCCGATGATTTCATCCAGCGCTTGCGGCCGCATGCGCGCCGCCAGCGGAGCCGTTCCGGCCGCAATGTTGGCTTTTGGCGTCTGGGATGGCTCGTTGAAAAGATCCATGGTTCGGAACGATAGGGGGAATGCCGGGAAAAGTGAATCTGAATCGGGGAAACAAAAAAAAGAAGTCAGGAAAAGGAACCCCGCGTTGGCCGACTCTCAGGCCATCCTCTATCACCGAGGCGATAGATGTGGGAGCAGATCCAGCCGGGTTTTGGAACCCTCACTTATTCAAGGGCGTGCAAGCACCGAACCGAAAGTTAAGCTCCCTTTTTAATAGCATTGGGCAAGAGGAAATAGCCAGTTTCCGCGTACCACGTAGGGTATAATTCCTTTCCTTAACTTCTAATTGTGAATATAGCAGGTAGCTTGCCATGTTGCGATTCAAAAAATGGTTTTCTAGTAAATTTCGTGAGTTGGAATTTGCTTAAACAGGCCCGTTCAGATACCTTATCGTTATGGAGAATTTGAAACAAATCCTTCGGGAAAAGGACCATCCCGGTATTCAATTCGTAAAATACAGTCTTTCCGGAGGGCTGGCCTTCATCGCGGATATTACCGTCTTCTATCTGTTGGCCGTTTTTGTTTTTCCTGCGCTGACGCAAACCGATGTTTTCGCACAGCTGCTAAACCTTGAAATTGATCCGATTTCCGAACAGCTGCGCCTGCGAAATTTCTGGATCGGGAAGTCGATGAGTTTTTTCGCTGCGAACGTGGTGGCCTACACACTCAACGTGCTGTTCGTGTTCAAAGGCGGCAAGCACAAGATGCATCACGAGATCGCGCTGTTTCTGGCGGTATCTTTTGCGGCCTTTCTGCTCGGTACCTGGTCGGGCGATGTACTGATCCGCTTCTTTGGTGCCCAGACCACCGTCTCAAACTTTACGGCAATGTTCTCTGCGGCACTCATCAACTATGCCGGCCGCAAGTTTTTCATCTTTCACGGCTGAACACCAGATGGCGGAAGTCCCGGTACTTTAGATGTGCTGCAGCTGCGCAAAGACCCCTTTCCCAATGACCAGGTGTCGGAGAAGATTTGACAGATCCTGACGCCGGTGGGGATGAATGCCGAGGTGCAGATTATCTGCCAGAGCATCGAGGGCCCGCACAAAGCCTGTCCGAATCATAAGGACGACTGGTATTTCACCGGCAAGGTCTCGGCTCGCAGAGCCGACGCTACACCAGCTGCATGTTGTAGAGTTGGCTCTATGAGCCAAGCAATAGCCTAGCGGTCAGTCCTATGATCTCTGTGTCCGCCACACCCTGCGTCTTCATTTCCTCTTGCCAACATCAAAGGACAGCCCCTTTTTTGGTTTCGACCTCCGAGTCGTTCGGCATATACAAACTTACAGTTTCCTCGCACCTGAATGTACTCACACCAACACACCCAGCAAGTGAGATGCATAATCCGATTGAGAAGATATTTTCCATCATATTATTAGCCAGACCCTATGGCTGACTCCGGATTTCAACGTTTGACATATCGGCCGACGTTTAACGGAGTCAACTCAAACTTCTGGTTCATCGATTTTTTCAATCTCAGAGAATGCGCTTTCTGAAATCAATTATACTGTGTGTTTGAGCTTTCTTAAGTTCTTGCTTCAAACCCGCCGCTTGGTTGTTGATCAATTGTCCGTATGAGGGGTGTTTACCGTTGCTTTTTTTGGAATCGTAGGACACTGAGCCAGAGGCAAGTTCGGTAACTGTTCTTGTGTCGATTAACTTAAGCTTAGCACCGTACATGATGCGGTAATTATCCCAGTCCATTGGAAAGTATGCGAACCCCCAATTTTTTGTCTGAACATCCAACACAAGGTCTGCATTACGATAGTCGGATGCAACCTGTTCGGTTTTGGTAGAAGACGTCCGTTTTGTGGGTTGCTTTACGACCAAGCCATATTTTATTGCCAAATCATTCACTAAAGTTGCACCGATAGTTGCGGCTGGATCGGGAACATTGTTTTCTCTAATAATTTTATTCCCTTTGTTAATCATGGCTACACCACCAATGGCACCAAACATCGCTTTATCCGCTGTCATTGCAGAAAAACTAGGTTTTTCATGTACTGCATAAGTAATGGTTTTCCCTCTGTACGCATTCCCTACGCTAGAGGTAAGGGGAACGGTTTTCGTTGCACATCCACTCAGTGTTGCAATTAACACTCCACCAATGATTACTTTCTTCATGTATTATTTTCCTTTCTGTTAGACCTTATGGCTGACGTTGATTCAGCTTCGGCCGGTTTCCCCTGTTAAAGTAAGAGGCATGCTCTTTGGGTTAATGTCTAATGGGTTCCCCGCTTCAGCGGGGTTATCCAACATTGAATGAACAATGCATTCAAACCATAAGTAGTATGCAATAAAGAAACTATACACAGGAATCGACGAGCACAAAGAAAACAATGCACTTGCGCTGGCTTTTTCCGGCTGGGAGGATCCGGTGCTCCACGGCAAGGTTTCCGCAGGCCTGAGGCTGTTTGAAGCTGCGCTGCTGCGGATTACGAAAGAATCAGGTGGATGTCTTAATTCCAGAGTCGGGATATGAAGTTATTTTTTAGGGGCAGAACCGTTTACAATACCTCGAATATCCGCCGGGCGCATTCGTGCTTGTTGATGCGGCCCCAGAT
>JABDQT010000186.1 GCA_013042165.1 Kiritimatiellales bacterium
GTAGAGTTCCCATTCACCGTCCACCATCACCGCTTTCCAGTCGCCCTGACGGATGGCGCGTTGAATCTCCCTCCAGCCGGTGATGAGAATCGGGTGGTCGGAGCGGCCTTCCCCCTTCAAGAGCGGCACGATGCTGCGTCCGTCCAGCTTCGGGGTCGGCTGGCCATCCTGCTGCGCAGGGTATTCAGCGCCCGCCAGTTCCAGGAAGGTCGGCATGAAGTCGACGACATGGGCCACGTTCCGGTTGATGGACGGCGCCTTGATGACGCTCGGCCAGTACGCAATCAGGGGCGTGCGCGCCCCGCCCTCGTGACCGTTCTGCTTGAACAGACGATAGGGTGTGTTGCCGACATTTGCCCAGTTTGCATGCAGGCTGCGGAATGATTTGGGATCGGTCGGCGGCAGGTTGTTTTCGCTGCGTTCAAAAGGACATGATCCATTATCAGAAACAAACAGGATCAGCGTGTTGTCGAGCTTTCCCTGTTGCTCAATCTTCTGGATCACCCGCCCGATATTGCGATCGAGACAATGCACCATCGCGGCGAACCCCGTCATTTCCTGCACCCGCAGTTTCTTCTCATCCTCGGGGACCTCCGTCCATGGTGCATAGATCACTTCCCGCGCGCCGGTCGGAGGCGACAGCTTCGTTCCCGAATTCAGGATTCCAAGCTCCTGCTGCTTCTCAAACCGCTTGTGCCGGATTTCGTCCCAGCCCGCTTCGTAGCGGCCTTCAAACTTTTTATAATCCTCTTCGAGAGCCTGGATGGGATAGTGCGGCGACTCATAGGCCATATAGAGGAAAAACGGTTTGCCGTTATCTTTGGTTTCATCAAGAAACTTCAGCGCATAATCGGTGTAGGCATTCGTCTTGTAATACGGTTTGGAGGTATTTTTTTCGACTTCCGAATGCTTCAGTTCGCGTTTGTTAAGGAAAAACGTAATCGGATCGTGCGAGAAAAAATTTCCCATGCCGCCATAATGGCAGAACGAACGGTCGAAGGCATTCATCGCCTTCATGCGCTCTTCCGGCACCCACGCGTCGAAATGCTCCTTGCCGACATACAGGGTCGTGTAGCCCGCCTGGCCCATCAGCTCGCCCAGCGACTGACAGTGCTTACCGCCGATAAAGGTGCCCGTCAGCAGAGTGGACCGCGTCGGATTGCACTTGGCCATATTGTAGGCCTGCGAAAAGCGCATCCCATTCCTGCCGAGCCGGTCGAGATTCGGGGTTTCGATTTCAGCGCCATAGCAGCCGATATCGGAAAAGCCGAGGTCGTCGGCGATGATGAGTACAATATTCGGCCGCTCGGCTTGCACGGAAGCACAGCAAAAAATAAGGGCCGCTATGTTGAACAGATTGATTCTCATTTATTGATCCTTTTGCTTTTTGTCAGTCCGGTTTAAAGAGAAGGATCATCGTTTGGATAGCGTCGGGTTACTGATCCATCAACAGCATCAGCAGGTGCCCGGCCGACCAGCTGAAATGATGAGCTTTCAGTCCGGTTCCATCCAGCGGATTGTAGTTCTCTCGGATTGCACCCCCCGAGTCCGCCAGGCCTTCCAGCCCGGTCAGGAGAAGGTGAGTCAGTCTATCTGCCTCTTCGTTAAATCCATACGTGCGCAGCCCCTGAATACCGAAATAGGCCTGATCCAGCCAAATGGGTCCGCGCCAATAACCGTTCACCGGGTCGAACAGTTTGTTTCCATGCTCCAGAGTGCCGAGCAGTACTCCGGTGCCGAAACGTTCGGGGTCGAACATCATCCGCTTAACCCGCTCGGCCTGCTCCGGAGTGGCAAGTCCGGTAAACAGCGGCGTCCAGCCTTCGCAACCGACGATTTGGATCTGCTTGTTTTCACGCAGGGACCAGTCATAGAAATAGCCGGTTTCATCGTCCCAGAAACGTCCAAGGATCGTACCCCGCAGACGCTCCGCCTCCGCGCGGAGTATTCCGGCGTCATCCGATCTGTTCAGCCGGTCCGCCATCTTGGCCAAAAAGCCCTTCTCCTGCCATAGGTATGCATTAAGGTCCACGGATTCCTGATCATAGGAGTATCCGGCGGCATGCTTAACGAGCTGCGCGTCAGCAAAACGGGCGGCATGATCCATGCCGCTCTCAAAGCCCGGACGCTTGAATTCATCGTTCACGGAACCATATTCACACAGTCCGTTTTGATCCAGATCGCGGTTCGCATACCACCAGCGATGGTATTTCAACAGCTTTGGATACATTTCCTCCAGAAAACCGGTATCGCCGGTTTCCTGAAATACCGCCCAAACCGCCCAGCTCGCCAGCGGGGGCTTGGAGTTGATGCGGTTGTTGCGTGCCTTGTTGAACCGGACCACGTCACAAACCATGCCGGACGGTTGCTG
>JABDQT010000188.1 GCA_013042165.1 Kiritimatiellales bacterium
GTCCCTGCGTCGTGTCGGGCCGCAACTCCCGAATCCAGGAGCCGTTGGCTGTGATCTGATCATAGTTGTTACCGCGAACTTTGCCATACGTGTCATCATCCCATACGCGAATGACATAACCTGCACCCACATTGATGCTGTCCAGCGCGCTCAGGGTATATTCCAATGCACCCATGATATTGTTTTCTAGATACTCCTGATCTCGACTGCTTGTGACTGTGGGCTGTTCTGCTTGACCTGATCTGGGCTGGTAGCGAACGCGATCCGAGACGGTCAGGAAAAGGCGCTCGTTGACGGCGTGGCTCAGCTTGGCATAAAAATTCTGGTACGAAACGAACTCGGCCTCGTCGGCATTGGGTCGGTAGTGAAACTCCGGCTGCCAATAGAGCAGCGCATCGGTCCGGGAAGAAAAATTGAGCGTTCCCGTCAGATTAACGATATCGGAAATAAAAATAGAACCATCCGCATCTTCTCTGGAATAGACATTATCGTCATACCCCACGCGCACATGATTCTGGATCCGAATGACCCGCTCCTGTGCCGCATAGGAAGAGGCACCAGCAATGAGCGTGGCGATGAGCAAACAAAGCGATTTCTTAAGCATATTATAAAACTCCCTTTTACAACCTTAGACTAATTCCCACAGCATACTGCTACTCGGGAGTCGCATCCCTGTCCCCAAAACGGCCACCGCCAAAGCGGTCATTACCGGATTTTCCAGCCTTCCAGAAATTGGCCCACTCCTTCTTGTTGACGATGCGTTGCAAACCCGTTTTCCACGGCATATCGTCCATAAAAACAGGGTCATAAAAATCGCCGGGAGCATCGCCTGTATTTCTTCGTCCCGCAGGACCTTTACCGGCGGAGGCAAAACTTTGCTTGAGCGCCTTATCGGCTTTGTCCGACGCCGCTTTCATCCCTTTGGGATTATTTGCGTTTTTCGCATTGGAAAATTCGTCCTTGGCGGCATCGAGCACATCACGCTTGATGATGGTTCCCTTGAGCTTTTCGGTATCCCCTTGACCGGCCGCACCGGCCACTTCCGCACTGCCCTGCACATTCTTGACGTTGATTTCCAGTTCCATGAGAGCATCCGAGAGATCATCCGCGATGGCGCTGCCTGTAAACAGGAGGGCTGCAATACAAATGAAGGCGAAATTATTGAGTTCATACTTTTTCATGATTCACTCCTTTACTTCGAGTATTTTTCGGCAATGAGCGTTTTGATACGCTCATAATTAACCTGAATTTGAGACGTGACTTCAAGCGCATCCCGCATGGCAATACGGATTACACCCAGCGCCTCGGTCTTGTTGTTTGCAATGGCATCCACATACGCGATGCTTATTTCTACCACTTTGGCGCCCGAAAGGGCAACACCGGCATTCGCCTTGGCCAGCAGCGCATAGTCGCTCGCAACGGACTCACTGGCCGCTGTTGAAACCTTTGATGCACTTTCCTTGGCCCCATCGAGCGAAGCGATGGCAACCTTCCAGTTCCGGGAAGCTTCCTCCAGGACCTGAGCAACATCGCTGAACATGGGCGAATCCTCTGGAATCATAAGATAAAGATCTTTGCCCCGGCCGATGGCTATACGAGCCGTATCAACAGCCATTTCAGCCTCAGAAACAGCACCCGCCGCCTGAGTGATCAGATCCTGACTCTGACCCGCGGCCGGACTCACCAGCAAATAAGAGCCGACAAGTGCACCCATCAATCCGAAAACCAAATAATTTCTCTTCATATCCCCATTCCTCAAGTTACTCTCCAACACAAATATTAGAATAATCTTATAAGAGCAAGTAAAACATCGCCTCAACCCTTAGCCGAAGCAAGGGATTGAAGCAGAGCTTCATACCCTTCGATATACTCCACCCCGTTTAATACACAGAAATCTTCCCATGAATCGATGCCCTTGGGCAACTTAACTTTTCCCAATAGATATTCAGCCTCACCACTGAGTATCAACTCGATCTGGCCCATGACTCTGGCACAGTCTTTAATAGCAAACTCCGTGCCATTGACGACCTCCATTAACCCGAAATATACACCCGTCTTATTTAGAAAGGCGACACAATCGTTCAATGTTGCATCCGCGGACACATATCGGTCAAACATTCCGGAATATTTCGCGAACATGAGAGCTGCATCCGCATGCGTCGGTAAAGGCTGCTCTGAATCCTGCTCCTCAGCGAAGGTGATGTGAACCATCAACACCAGAAGGACCGAGCAAAAAAGGTTTTTGCACATGGGGAGCTTCACAAATTTGCCCCTGAGTATATGTAGTATGAAAAGCGATCTTGCTGCATGCAAATGTTCTGGTATTAACTGTCATGAAATCTACCACGGAATATTCAATGAATTCAAACTCTTTTTCTTTCAAACTGGACGCGGAACAGCAGGAGGAACTGGTGCGATTGCTCAGCAATCCTAAATACCTGTCCGAAAAAGTTCCCCACACACAAATTGCGGTTTCAATCCCCGACTGCCGCATCAATCTATACACCTCCGGAAAGCTGCTTGTGCAGGGAAAGACTGCCCAGGAGTGGGTTACTTTTACCCTGGAGCCCGAAATCCTGAAAGAAGCGGTGGTCGGTTACGAGGAACTGCACGACCCCGAGGCATTCCAGCCGCACATGGGGATCGATGAAAGCGGCAAGGGTGACTTTTTCGGTCCGTTGGTGATTGCCTCTGCCTATGTCGATGAAGATCTGGTCAACAAGCTGCGGGAGATGGGCGTTCGCGATTCCAAGCGCATTTCCTCCGACAACGTGGCACTCAGTATGGCGCGCGATATCCGAAAGCTGCTGGGCGACCGCTGCGCGCTCGTCACCATCGGTCCGCGGGCATACAACCGCATGTATACGAAAATCCGCAACGTCAACAAAATGCTGGCATGGGGTCATGCCCGTGCCATCGAGGATCTGCTCGAAAAAGTGCCGCAATGCCCGCGTGCGCTGTCCGATAAATTCGGCCCCACCCATCAGATCGAACGGGCGTTGATGGGCAAAGGCAAGAAGATCCGGCTCGATCAGCGAACCAAAGCCGAGTCGGATCCTGCCGTGGCGGCGGCATCGATCCTTGCCCGCGCCGGATTTGTTTATGCACTCAAAAAAATGGGCAAGGATCTTGGCATCGAGGTGCCGAAAGGCGCTTCCACGAAAGTACGCCGCGAGGCGGAAAAACTGGTCGCCGATAAAGGGCCCGGCATTCTGCTCGAAACGGCAAAGTGCCACTTCCAGACGACCGACAAGGTGCTGGCCGAAGTGGGGTATACGAGAAAAGATCTGCCGCCGACAGGCTGATTCGGCGGTCTATTCCACCGAACCGAATGTGACGTTTTGGATCCCCGCGCCGGCACAGGCGTTGAGGACATCAACCACCCGCTCATGCACGGCATCGTCATCGGCCGCAATGGTGATCATCGCCTTGGTTTTGGACAGCTTGGCGGCCTGGCTATAGCGCAGCAGCGTATATTCCAGCCCCTCCAGATCGGATTTATCCTGCGAGGCAAAGACCTTGTTGTTGAGCACGATCCGGCCATCCGCCAAAACCTCGATGATCTGTTCATCGGGCATTTCCAGCTGCGTCGACACCGATACCGCACCGGGCAGCGCGAGAGTCAGGTCGGCTTCAGGGCGCTTGAGCCTTGCGCTCACCATAAAGTAGATCAGCAGCAGAAATACCACATCAATCAGCGGGGCAATCTGCAACTCCGTTTTTTCATTGGTCAGTTCGTTGATCCAGGCCTTCATGGTTAATTCCCCGACTCGAACGTGGCGAAGATGACATTGGCAATACCGCCCTCGGCACAGGCCGCCATCACTTCCTTGACATGCTTGTGTTTGGCATAGCGATCGGCTCGCAGACAAACCTCGGCATTCTCGTTTTCGGCCAACAAATTCCGGATGATGGGTGTAATTTCCTCGATCTCGATACGCTTCAGGTTCATGAGGATATCGACCTCCTCGCCCTTCATATCCTGCGAGCGGATGGTGATGAGCTGCCGCCCGATCGCGGCTTCGGGAACGGTCGACTCATCCGCCACGGGAAGCTCGACCGGCGTGCGATCCAGCTTCGACATGTGTGAAGCGACCATGAAGAAGATCAGCAGCAGGAAGACCATATCAATCATGGGAGCCATGTTGATGTCGTCGTCGCCACCTTCAACTGGAATTTTAAATTTCACGGATGCCCCAGCCCTTTAATCCTCTTCCTTCGAATAGCGATAGATGTTCAGGTAGTGGCCGACCAGACGCCCCATGCTCGACATGCTCTTGATGAAGCTGTTCTTGAACAGGAAATAGGCAATCATCGCCGGGATCGCGATCACAAGGCCGGTTGCGGTTGTGATGAGGGCCTCGCCGATACTCCCGGCAAGTTTGCCGGGGTCGCCCATACCGCCCTGGGCAATGATCGAAAACGCTTTGATCATACCGGACACCGTACCGAGCAGTCCCAGCATCGGCGAGGTTCCGCCAATGATGGAGAGAAAATTGATCGGCTTCATGAAGGTTACCATCTGCTCGTTTCCAGCCTCCTCGATGGCGGCCATCACGTGCTGGGCATCATACTCGTGCTCTTCCGAAATGCGCTCCATACCGGCGTCGAGCACAGCAGTCAACAGGCTGTCGTTTGCGGCGCACAGCTTGCGCAGGCCATCCACATCGCGCTTGGCCATCAATGCTTCGATCTGCGGCTTGAGGTCTTCGCGCAGCATATTTTTTTCGCGCAACAGAAGGGCGTTGCGAATGATGAAATAGAACATGGCCATGGAAAAGAGGCCCAGCGGATACATGGCCCAACCGCCCTGCTTGATCAGCGCACCCAATGTGACCGTTTCGGCAACTTCCACCTGCTCCGCCACCGCTGTTTCACCAACCTCCTGCGCCAGCGTGGTCGCGATCGGCACGAGCATTCCGACCAGCAGTATCAGCATAGCCGCTACCGCTAAATATCCCTTTTTCATAGCCTAACCTCCTGTGTTTCCCATTGATTCCATTTTAATTTTTTCACCCAGCGTGCTCCATCGCGTACCGGGATAAGCAATGATCATTTCATCGGCAACCACGGCCGCCTTCTGCGGCTGCCCCAGTTGCTGGTAGACGAGTGCTTCCAGCGCCGTGGCCGGCGGCATCCATTCGGGATCGCGGCTGTGAAAGGCAATAATCCGCGCCACATGCTGCATGGCTGCGCGCGAATCCCTTTCCTCGTAGGCCATTCTTCCGCGAATATATTCGGCCATCGGAACGGATACCTTGTCGGGCTCGGCCACACTGGCAAAAACAGTTTTGGCATCAGCCAGCTTGCCCTGATCGATCAGCAGCATGACGAAGTAGAGGCTCGCGGCATCGATCAGCGCCTGGTTATTGGTCTGGCGCAGATGTCCAATGCTTTTGCTCATGCCCGGCTGGTTTTCGTTCCAATACTGCACGCGAACCATCCAAAGCAGATAGTCGCCCAGATTGGTCGGCAGAGCGCTGTGCCGGGCCACCGGAGCGACATACTGGTTCAGCAGGCTCTCGAGCGACTTGAGATCACCGGAACGGAACATCTTTTCGCACATGGCCAGCCCAAGACCCGTGAAGCGGAACTCAATCTGCTTGACCATCGCGAGCGAGGACGAGGACTGTCCATCGTTGGAATAGAGCCGGTTGTCCCGGATATTGAGCCGATTCACGACAAATGAATTACCGCTGCCAACCGTGATTTTCGCGGCATACTGGGCATTGGCCGACAGCGTGACACCGGCCAGAACCAAAAGTGTACAGAACATCCTGCTCATAGCGTGCTCCCTACCGGTTCAAGCTCGCCCAGCAGCTTGCGGGCGTTGGCGCCTTCGGGGGTGGCGGCCACCGCCTCGTTGGCCAGCATCTCTTCGATAGTATTCATGATGTCCTGTTCGCGATCGCCCAGCAGCTCCAGACACTCGATGCTCTTAGCATACGCCGGTGCCACCCACTGCAGATACTCTTCATAAAGGACATAGATGCGCTGGAAAAAGGCGAAGGCTTCTTCAACCTCACCGAGTTTCATTTTGCAGATCCCCGAATAATAGAGCGCCTCCGGCGTCAGCTCGCCGCGCCACTCGCGCACGGAGAGCACTTCCTTGTAGGCCTCGAGCGCCTCCTCGAACCGGCCCTGAAGCCGGAACGCATCTCCGCGCCGTTTGCGGGCCATACCCACTGATTTGCTATAGCCGAACTTCAGCAGAATTTCTTCGGAAAGCTCGAGCGCCTCGTCATAGCTGCCCTCTTGCACCAGCGCGTCTTCGTCCGCCAGAAGAATGTACAGCATGTTGTTGGAGATCTCGAAGTTCGACATGAACCGCCGTGTTGCTTCATGAACGATCTCATATTCCTTCCGCTTCGTTCCTTCGCGCGCGATCAGCACCAGCGTGCCGGGTCCGGCCGCCGGAACATTCTTGGGCTGCACAATGGCGTCCACAAAGGCCTCCCGCTCGGCCCCTTCCGTTATGCTGGCGAAAACGGTTTGATATTGAAGCTCCAGCGTGCGCCGTCCGCTCTTTTTGGCGTCCGCAAGATGCCGATCGAGGCGCACGCGGATGAGATCACGATGGATGGCCCATTCCTCGCTTTTGTAATCAGTAATAATGGCGTTAAGAATCAGATCCACGCCCGTCAGATCGGTATCGCTGCCGACGGCTTCAATCACCTCGAAGTAAGCGTCGAGCGCACGTGGATACTGGTCCAGCGCCTTGAAGGCTTTGCCTTTCCAGTTGGCCGCATTCGCGAAATCACCCCGACTGCCATACTCCTCGATGTAGTCGCGCATGAGCTCGATGATTTCGTCATAGCGCTTTTCCAGCTCCAGCACCTTGGTCATCTGGAACAGGGGATAATTCACCTGCGAGAGGTTCAGCGCCTTTTGGCGGGCGAGCGTGTAGAAGTCAATCGCCTCGGACAGGTCGCCTTCGGCACCCCGCAGGTCGCCGAGCATGGCGTACGCCTCCGACAGCAGCGGGCTCTCCGGATATTCATCCGTAAATGAGCGGAACGTCTGCTCCGCTTCGGCATACCTCTCCGCTCCGTATTGGGCAATGCCGAGACGATATGAAGCATCCTCCTCGAATACCCGCGGGTCATACTTCGGGTTGGTCAGGTAGGCATGGAACGCCGTCTCCGCCTCCGCGAAGCGGCCAAGAAACAGAAGCGACATAGCCTGCCAATATTCCGCCGATTCGTAGTAGCGGCTTTCCGGCCAACGCGCGAGGATGTCGGAAAAGTCCGCCAGTGCGGCCTCATAGTCGAGCTGCAGAAAGTGGACATAGCCCATCAGATATTTCACCTGATCGATGTACTTATGATCCGGCAGAAGCTTCAAGGCCCTTTGGCCCATGTCCAGCGCCAGGTCAAACTGCTCCTGCTGCATATGCACCTGCATCAGGTTGAGCGAAACATCGTCCAGAAATGCCCCGTCGCGCTGGTTGTCCACGTAGGCATATCCCTCGGCCAGCGCCAGCGCCCACTCCTGCTCGTCGAGCATGACGGCAAAGGCGGAAAACCGGGCCTGATCGGCCAAGGCACTGTCGGGGGCCTCGGTGTAAAGACGAATATAGATGGCATGTGCAGGCCAGTTGCGCTCCAGATCGTTGTAGCATTGCGCCGTTCGCAACGCCACATCCATGTCATAGTCCTGGAAGTTCTTGATGACCTGATAGTGCTTGCTCAACCGATCAAACAATACCTGTCGCTTCCGTTGCTGCTCCTGATAGTCTGAAAGGGTCTGCTTTCCCCCCGCTGCAAAGGGTTTCATGGAGCTTTTCACATCGCGCAAACGCTTCTCATAGTGCTCGATCAGCTCCTGCTTCAGGAAGACCAGCCGATACAACAGCAGCGCCTTCTGATATTCGCCCGCGTTGTAATGCGCATCACCCGCCTCCAGCAGGGCCACGTTCAACCCTACATCATGCCGGGCCGCTGCATCGCAATTGGGCAGAAACCGGAACAGGTTGTTGAAATCGTTCAGGCGCACATAGCTCGTCACCAGCATGACCGCGGCGCCGGCCCGAACCGTATCCACCCGAGCCATGCGAAACAGGGATGTCAGCGGCTTGATCGCTTCGCGCCATTTTTCCTGCTGATAAAGCGATTCCGCATGCAGCTGCGTAGCCGTCACTTTGAGCTCACTCGCCAGCCGCGGATTTTCCAGCACCTTGGAAACCTGTTCGGCCACCTGCGGCCACTGCTCAAGAATGGTCAGGCATTGCGCGGCGAGCACGCGCCCTGAATCCTGCTGGGGATCGTCCGGAAATTCGTCGGCGAACCGGATGAAGTTTGCGGCACCGGACTGGTATTCCCCCAGTTTCATTTGGCAGTGCGCCAATTGGTAGAGGGTGTAGGCCAGCGTCAGCCGAGCCTTCTTGTCGTTGTCACCCTCCAGGCGAACGAGCACCTGTTTAAGGAATGGCAGGGCATCCTCCAGCTGGTCGTTCTTCAGCAGTTCCTTCGTCACCTCCAGCAAAACACTGGTGGCGGCTGTATCCGGATCCAGCCGGGAAAGCCGGCTCTCGGTCACCCCGCGCCCGAAACTTTGCGCAGTAAATGCCAGAACCAACGCAAGAGCCAGACACCTCCCGCCCGACAAACGGCCTGTAAACGCATTCCACATAGAACTCGAATGCTACGCAACCGCAATGCATGCGGGAAGTCTAATTTCTCTAAAAAAGCGAAAGTTAGCCTTGCTTTGGCTCCCCCGCTTTGTTTAAAAACCACGCTCCCAATTGAACACGAGGATTTTAGACATGAAGACAGAGATTCATCCAAAGTATGAAGACGCCGTTGTTCGCTGCGCCTGCGGTAACGAGATCGCGACTCGTTCGACCGTCAAGGAAATGCATGTAAACACCTGCTCGAGCTGCCATCCGTTCTTCACGGGCAGCGCAAAACTGATCGATACGGAAGGTCGTGTGGACCGCTTCAAGAAGCGCTTCGCAGAAGGAACCTACTAGGTATCCCGGTTTTTTGCATGGCCGAACCTGCGCAAGCACGTTCGGCCTTTTTGTGCCCGCATCCGTTCACCCGTTAACCGGTAGTTTCCATGATCGACCAAGCCTACTTAGACCAGCTCCAAGCCAAACTCAGCGAACTCGAGACCCGCATGTCGCTCCCCGAGGTTTCGGCCGATCCGAAAAAAATGCAGGAATGCATGCGCGAATATGCGCACCTCAAGGTGTTGGCCCAACATGCCGGCAAGCTGCTGGAACTGACCAATGCCAAGACGGAAAGCGAAGCCATTCTGGCTGATTCCGCCGCCGACGCCGAGCTGCGCGAAATGGCCGAGATGGAGCTGGCCGAGGTCGGGGAAGCCCTGCCCCGGGCCGAGCGCGAAATGATGGTGGCGCTCATCCCGCCCGACCCGACCGACAGCCGCAACGTCATCATGGAAATCCGCGCCGGCACCGGCGGCGATGAAGCCGGCATCTTCTGCGGCGACCTCTACCGCATGTATACCCGCTACTTCGACGTAAAGGGCTGGAGGCACAAAGTCCTGGACGTCAGTCCCTCCGAATCCGGCGGCTACAAGGAAGTCTCCTTCTCCGTGGAAGGCGAAAACGTCTACAAGGCGCTCAAGCACGAAGGCGGCACCCACCGCGTGCAGCGCGTGCCGCAGACCGAAACCCAGGGCCGCGTCCATACCTCCGCCGCCACCGTCGCCGTGCTCGCCGAAGCCGAGGAGGTCGACATTGAAGTAAAGACCGAAGACCTGCGCATCGATACCTACCGCGCACAGGGGGCCGGCGGGCAGCACGTCAACACCACCGACTCCGCCATCCGCATCACCCACATCCCTTCCGGCGTCGTTGTGCAGTGCCAGGACGAACGCTCCCAGCACAAGAACAAGGCCGCCGCCATGAAAATGCTGCGCGCCAAACTCTTCGACGACCAGCAGCGCAAGGCCGCTGAAGAACAGGCTTCCGAGCGTAAATCAATGGTCGGCTCCGGCGACCGCTCCGAAAAGATCCGGACCTACAACTTTCCGCAGAACCGCCTTACCGACCACCGCATCAACCTGACGCTCTACAAGCTCGACCGCGTCATGGAAGGCGCGCTCGACGAAATCCTCACCGCGCTCTACGAGCACGATGTCGAAGTGCGCATCAAAAAGCAGATGCAGTCCTAAGCCAGCACGGCTGCGCTTCGCGCAAGCTACTGATTGCACTCCCCGCTCCGGAAACGTATATTCACTGCGTGAAAGGATAAGGCTATGAGTGGAATGAAAAGTGCCTACGAATTGGCGATGGAGCGCATGGGCGGCGAATCGAAATCGCTGACCGATGCGCAGAAGCAGGCGATCGCCGACATCGACGCAAAGATGAAGGCCAAGGTCGCTGAAACCGAAATCATGTTCGACCAGCAGCTGGCCGGCGAATCCGATCCGGCCAAGGGCTCCCTCATCCAGCAAACCCGGCATCAGCAGATCGCACGGATTAAAGAAGACGCGGAAATTGAGAAAGAAGCTATCAGGAAAACGGCGTGATTGCTTACTGCGTATTACGTATTCCTTGCAAAAGGCTCTTTTCAATACGTAGTACGCAATACGAAATACATTTAGATTGAACAATCAAATCGATGGTCCTCTCATGAACACAGACACCACCAACCACGACTTCCTCGTCATCGGCTCCGGCCTCGCCGGACTGACCGCTGCGCTGGAGCTGGCCAGGCACGGCAGCGTGCTGGTCGCCAGCAAGGTCGATGCCGCCGAATGCAACAGCTTCTATGCCCAGGGCGGCATCGCGTGCGTGATCGATCCTTCCGACACGGTCGAGTCGCACGTGCAGGATACGCTCGCCACCAGCTATGGGCTCGGTGCTCCGGAAGTCGTGGAAAGAGTGGTGCGCAGCGGCTACGAGCGCATTGCTGAGCTCGAGGAGATGGGGCTCGAATTTGAACGGCGTAAGCGCAAGGGCAAGGAAAACGAATACGACCTCGGACAGGAGGGCGGCCACTCGCACCGCCGTGTGCTGCACGCCGGTGATATTACCGGGCAGGCCATGATGTCCGTTCTTATCGAACAGGCACACAAACACAACAACATCACCATTCGCGAAAATCTGATGGCGATCGATCTCATCACCACCGGATGGATCAATCACCCCGGCATGAACCGCTGTGTCGGCGCCTATTTCCTCGATAAAAAGAAGGACCGGATTTATCCAATCAGCGCCGCCTGCACCGTGCTGGCTTCCGGCGGCCTGGGCAAGGTCTATCCCTACACCTCCAATCCCGACATCGCCACCGGCGACGGCGTGGCGATGGCATGGCGCGCGGGGCTGCCGATCCGCAATATGGAATTTGTCCAGTTCCATCCCACCTGCCTCTTCCATCCGCAGGCCAAATCGTTCCTGATCTCCGAAGCGGTCCGCGGCGAGGGGGCCGAGCTCAAGGATATACGCGGCAATCCTTTCATGCATGAATTCGACGAGCGCGGCTCGCTCGCCACGCGCGACGTCACCGCCCGGGCCATCGACTTTGTCATGAAAAAACATGGCGATCCGTATGTCTATCTCGACATTACGCACCGTTCCGAAGCCTTCCTGCGCGAGCGCTTTCCGAATCTCTATTCCGCCTGTCTGCGCTTCGGCGTCAACATGGCCAAGGATCCGATTCCCGTGGTACCGGCTGCGCACTATTCCTGCGGCGGCGTCGTGGCGGAAGTCAACGGCACCACCGCCCTGCCCGGCCTGTATGCCTGCGGCGAGGTGGCGAGCACCGGACTGCACGGCGCCAACCGGCTCGCCAGCAACTCGCTGCTCGAAGCGCTCGTCTGCGGCCACGAAACCGCCCTCGAAATTGCGCAGGTCTGGAAGCAGTTCGACCAGCCCGTTTCCATTCCCGACTGGAAAAGCGGCGAAGCCGTTTCGTCCGATGAGGCGGTCGTGGTGGAACACAACTGGAACGAAGTTCGCACCGCAATGTGGGACTATGTCGGCATCGTCCGCACCGATCGCCGCCTCGCCCGCGCCCGCGCCCGCATCCGCAATCTGCGGCAGGAGATCAAGCAATACTACGGCGACTATCTCGTCACCTCCGACCTGCTCGAGTTGCGCAACATCGCCGACGTTGCCGAGCTGATCATCCGCTCCGCCAAGCAGCGCAAGGAGAGCCGCGGACTGCACTACATGGCCGACCATCCCGATCAGGCGGAGGTCGCGGTCGACACCGTCATTCACGACAAACCCGGCGGACCGCTGACGTAGAGAGGCTCCCATGTCGCATCTAGAGCAAACCATCCGCACCATTCCCGACTTCCCCAAACCCGGCATCCAGTTCAAGGATATCACCCCCCTGCTGGCCGATGGCGACCGATTCCACGAAACGATTGATCTCCTCAAGGCGCGGCACATCGATCGTGAAATCGACATGGTCGTCGGGATCGAAGCACGCGGCTTCATCTTTGCCTCGGCCCTCGCTTATGCCCTCGGGGCGGGCACCTGCCTGGTGCGCAAGCCCGGTAAGCTGCCCCATACCGTCCACCGGCAAACCTACGAACTCGAATATGGAACCGATGCCGTCGAAATCCATTCCGACGCTTTCCAGCCCGGCCAGAAAATCCTGATTGTCGATGACGTCCTCGCCACCGGCGGAACCGTTGCCGCCACCGTTGAGCTGATTCAAAGCCATTTTGAGATCGAAATTCTGGAAATCGATTTCCTGATCGAACTCACCTTCCTGAACGGCCGCAAGAAACTCGCCGGACTCCCGATCCACGCGCTGATCGAGTATTAATTTGACAAAGCAGTACTGTTTTGGTCTTACTTTCGCTAAAGCTAACGAAAGGAGTATGATTCATGAAAAAGATACTTGTTGGATTATGTGGTCTTGCCCTGACATTCATCGCCAGCGCGGAAACATTTACCGTTGATGCCGTGCACTCCGGAATCGGATTTTCGGTAAAACACATGATGGTGAGCAACGTGAAAGGTTCCTTCAATACCTTCGAGGGCTCACTCGACTATGATATCGCAACCAAAACACTGAAATCGGTCGAAGGAACCATTGATGCCGCAAGCATTGATACCAATAATTCAAAACGCGACAGGCATTTGAATAACGAGGATTTCTTCAATACGGGTACGTTCTCGGAAATTACGTTCAAAAGCACCTCGGTCGAAAAAACCGGCGACAACACCTTTACGGTGACCGGCAACCTGAATGTGCTGGGTGTCGACCACGAGGTCGTTCTCCCCGTAACCATCAACGGCCCCGTTGACGGTCGCCGCGGCGCAAAGCTGATCGGCGTCGAAAGCACCCTCACCATAAACCGCCGCGATATCGGCATTACCCAATCGCCCGCCGCCGCCATTGGTGACGAGGTGAAAGTCGAAATCAACGCTGAAGCTACGCACAAATAGTTTCCCTTTCACAAGCAGCGAGCGCCCGTCACCCTGTGTAGCGGGCGTTTTCTGTTTTTCGCCTGTGCTCTTCCGTTGTCACTGTGGTAGAAAAACGCATAATACGCAACATGGAGAACCATCATGAGCGACTACACCTATACCCCGACCATCCAGCATAGCGGCGATACCACGCCCTATCGCCTCATCACCAAAGACGGCGTCCGCGTTGAGCAGTTTAACGGCAAAGAAGTGCTGGTCGTGGAGAAAGAGGTGCTCGAAAACCTCGCCTACGAAGCCATCGCCGATGTCTCCTTTTTCCTGCGCCCCGGACACATGCAGCAGGTCGCCGCCATCCTCGACGACCCCGAAGCCAGCGAAAACGATATCTTCGTAGCCCGCTGTTTTCTGGAAAACTCGATCATCGCGGCCGTTGGCGAACTGCCCACCTGCCAGGACACCGGCACGGCTATCGTCGTCGGTACCAAAGGCGCGCAGGTCTGGACCGACTTCGATGAAAAGGAAGCCTTCTCCAACGGCGTCTACCGCTGTTTTCAGGACTATAACCTGCGCTATTCCCAGATTGCCCCGCTCTCCATGTTTGAGGAAAAGAATACCGGCAACAACCTGCCCGCACAGATCGACATCTACAGTGGCACCGGCATGGAGTACGAGCTGATGTTCGTCACCAAGGGCGGCGGCTCGGCCAACAAAAGCTACCTCTTCCAGAAGACCAAGTCGCTGCTCACCGAGGAAAACCTCGAGGAATTCCTTAAGGCTGAATTCTTCAACATCGGCACTGCGGCCTGCCCGCCGTACCACTATGTCGTCGTCATCGGCGGCACCTCCGCCGAGGCCACCATGAAATATGTCAAGCTCGCCTCCACCGGCGCGCTCGACGATCTGCCCACCACCGGCGATGCTTCCGGCCGCGCCTTCCGCGATCTTGCATGGGAGCAGAAGGTGCTCGAATGGAGCCGCGATTCCAAGATCGGTGCGCAGTTCGGCGGTAAATATTTCTGCCACGACGTCCGCGTGATCCGCATGCCGCGCCACGCCGCCTCCTGCCCCGTCGGCCTCGGCGTCTCCTGCTCGGCCGACCGTAACATCAAGGCCAAGATCACCCGCGACGGCGTCTTCCTCGAGCAGCTTGAACACGACCCGGCCAAATATGCCCCCGCCAACCTCGGCCAGGAGGCCGATGATGCGCCTGTCATCGACCTCAACCGCCCGATGGATGAAATCCTCGCCGACCTATCCAGCTATCCGGTTACCACCCGCGTGCGGCTCAACGGCCCGCTGGTCGTCGCGCGCGACATTGCCCATGCGAAGATCAAGGAGATGCTCGACCGCGGTGAGCCCATGCCCGACTACTTCAAGAACCATCCGGTCTACTATGCCGGCCCCGCAAAGTGCCCGAAAGGCAAGCCCTCCGGCTCGTTCGGCCCGACCACCGCCCAGCGCATGGACCCTTATGTCGAGCCCTTTCAAAGCCAGCGCGGCTCCATGGTGATGCTCGCCAAAGGCAACCGCACGCAGGCCGTTACCGACTCGTGCGCCAGACACGGCGGTTTCTACCTCGGCTCCGTCGGCGGCCCCGCCGCCCTGCTCGCCGAAAAGAATATCAAGAAAGTCGAGATCGTCGACATGGAGGAACTCGGCATGGAAGCCGTCCGCAAGATCGAAGTCGTCGACTTCCCCGCCGTCATCATCGTCGACGACAAAGGCAACGACTTCTTTGCGGATATCCTTAGGGGAAAGTAAGTTTTATCATTATGAGTTAGAGTTTTTGGTTCTGAACATTATTATCAGATATGAATAGAGTGTTGCCGAATATACCTAACTATCAGGAGAACAACTCATGAATTGTCCAAAATGTTCCGAATTGATGGATGCTGTAACCGAAAACGGGATTACAGTTGATCGTTGCAGAGGTTGCGGCGGCATCTGGTTTGATCTGTTTGAAGCCGAAGATATAATTGAAACCGTTGATGTCAGCACCGTTGACACCGGAAGCAAAGCCAAGGGCATCATTATGGACCACATCCGGGATATAAAGTGCCCGAAATGTAACATCGCTATGCAGACCGCATCCGATCGTGAAGATCCGACGCTCAAATTTGAAGTGTGCACAGGCTGTCATGGTTATTTTCTGGATGCTGGCGAACTGAAAGACATGAGCAATGTGACAGCTGTGGAATCGGGTCTGGAAACTCTGATCCATAAAGCCAAAATGTTCGGCGAAGCGTTTAAATCCATGCATTACAAACAGGACTAGGAATTCCTGTTCCGCAAGCCGGCGTTGTTGAGCTTTTTTGCGGAAACTGTAGCCGCGATCCATGATCGCGGTGGCGGGGTCACGGCCCCCGCCCTACACAACACACCCAATAGTTACAGGGAATCTGGCAGGGCGTACTCGCCCGAGTGAGGCCACGTTGCCGGGTTCAACTCGGCTCACGTGGCGAGCGCGCCGGAAACGGACAGCCCGGCGGTCTGTTCCTACCAAATCATTCGCGCCCTTGCGGTTTTGCGCTAGATTTCTGACGCTGCATCCCTGAGACCGTATAAAACTCAGCGATTCTCTGCCGTGACATGCTCTGTGGAGTATTGCTATGTTCTACGGCTTACGCATTGAGTACATGGGTACTCGTTACAGATTAACTATTTTAAACAAGGTTTATAAAACATGCTATCACTACTTATTTCACTACTGGTTTCCATCGCGCTGGTCGGCGGCCTGAAGGCGGGCGGCATCAATACCCCCACAACGATCTTCTTCGGTATTGCCGGATTCATTGCCGCGTTTTACCTGGTCGGATTTCTGGTCCGGAAAAGAATTGCCAAGGTCCAAAAGGAGCTGGAGCAAATCATGTCGGTCGGTCAGCAGCGGCTGAACCGGAAGATTCATCAGTTCCAGAGCAAGCCCGGCGGAAACATTAAACTGATCCAGCGCCAGATCGAGGCGGACCAGAAGGTCATTTTTGAGCAGGGACTCAATTTCACCAAGCGTCTCGAGCCTTTCAGGAAATGGTCGTTTCTGATGGGCCGGCAGATTGCCACCCTGCGCCTGCAGTTTCTTTATCAGCTTAAGGAGTTCGATCAGGTGGATGCGATTCTAGCCAAAGGCGGACTGTTCAGGGGCCCGATGCTGATGGAGCCCATGCAGGTGGCCATGAAAATGGCACGCCAATATAAGAACAAGGATGTGGCGGGTGCCGAGAAAACCTTCAAGCGCCGCGTGAAGTGGTTTCGGGGAGACCGCGGCACCCTGCTCTATGGAGTGATGACCTGGATTCTGGTCAAAGAAGCCGAGATCGATAAAGCACGCGAACTCCTGGCCAAGGCGAAGGACGCCACCGGCAACGCAACCTTCACCCATAACTGGGAACAGCTTTCCAACGACCGGGTAAAAAGTTTTTCCAATGCAGGACTGGGTGAAGAGTGGTTCGGCCTCTATCTGGAAAAACCGCCCCAACCCAAGCAGCAGCGCGTGCGCGGAAATAGAGGGCGCGGGTTTTAGATCAGATAACGACTGAACAGTCGCAGCCGTTCGGCACCTCATTCGTGATCTGCTCTGGCGTGTCAACGCGGCATGGGAACCCGTTCGGAAACTGCTGAAAATAGTTGCTCCGCCCCCTTTTCATGACACTTTTACGGCGTTATGGTAGCGCTTATTCAACCGGCCGGAAGGGGTATGATTATGATGCAGATTGAAGGGGTCGAAAGCCTGCCGCGGGCACTTGTCTTACTGGGAAGCGAGCTCGCGGTTGTGATTATCATCTGCGTGGTGCTCAATCTGATAGCACGTCTGGTGCTTGGCCGCATTGGCCTGATTCCCCGAATGCACGATCATCAGGAACGTCTTGCGGGTATTCGCCGGCAGATCCGCCTCGTCCTGGTCTTTACCTGCATAGCACTCTGCCTGGGTGTTGTGCTCCTGAACGGCTATCTAATCTATCGGCAAACCGACCCCTACGTGCAGACCACGGAATGGATCGACGCAATTCCTTCCGATTTCTGGCTGAAACTGGCCCTGGGCATTGCCAAGGTCATCGGTCTTGTGATCGTGGGCCGGATTTTAATCAGCCTGTTGCAGCGTCTGCTGAACGGCATGATGCAAAAGGCGAAAGCCTTCGAGGGAATCCGCGCCAACGACGAGAGCATCGAAGTCTTCTTCACATCCCTGACGTCGATCCTTTCGAACAGCATCAAGTTCCTTGTGCTCATTGGTGCCGCATCGCTGCTTTCCATGCCGGAAAACCTGGTGTCCTATCTGCTCACCGCGCTGTACATTTATCTCTTCATCGCCATCGGCCTGCTGGTGGTCAAGGCGGTTGCGGCGATCGTCGACAGCCTCGATGCGCTCAGCAAAAAGTATTCAAGCCCCGACAACTGGCTGCGCCACTACGAAAAGCTCAGCATCCTGATCCCCCTCTTTCGTCGTTGTCTTGAATACGTCATCTACGTGGCCGTGGCCTCACTGGTGGTCCTCCAATTAAGTTTTATCCAGCATCTCGCCGCCTTCGGCCCGCGACTGACGAAGGTGATCGGCATCTTCTTCATCAGCCGGGTTATTGTCGAAGTCGGCTACATCGTGATTGACCGCTTTCAGCAGGAACAAGAGCACCTGACGGAAAAGGAGCGCAAGCAACGCCTGACGCTCGTCCCGCTGATGAAGAGTGTCATGAAGTATGTGGTCTTTTTTACGGCTTTCCTCATGGCACTTAACGCATTGAACCTGAATCCGGCGCCATTGCTTGCCGGTGCGGGCATCATGGGCATCGTGATCGGTCTGGGGGCCCAGCCGCTGATCAACGACCTGGTCTCGGGCCTCTTTATTCTTTTCGAGAGCCTCTATCTGGTCGGCGACTATATTGAAACCGGAGAAGGACGTGGAGTGGTTGAGTCGATCGACATCCGCACCACGCGCCTGCGCGATCCCGGTGGCCAGCAGCACATCCTCAGAAATGGGCAGATCGACAATGTCATCAACTTTTCCAAGCGCTACACCTATGCCGAGGTGGAGGTTGGAGTGGCCTACGACACGGATCTCGATCACGCCTACGCGGTCTTGCAGGAGTGCGGGCGGCAGATCCGCGAAAACAACTCGAATGTGCTCGATGATATGCAGGTGCAGGGCCTGCAAAACTTCGGCGAATCAGAGCTGCTGCTGCGCACAGTCACCCGCGTCAAACCCGGATGCCACCAGCAGGTGTCGCGCGATTTACGCAAGCTGATCAAGGAAGCCTTCGACCGCGAAGATATTGAGATTCCGTTTGCGCGGCGCGTGCTTATTTTTAAGCCGCAGGACGAAAAGAAACTGCCTTCGTAAGAAACAGGTATTACTCCTCTTATCTTGGTTTCGGAGTTATTCGTGCTGGAGTTTTGGCCCGACTCATAGAGTCTGCACCCATTGCTGAGCAAGGGTTTCTGCTAAAGCAACCTCGGCCTCCCCGACATTCACTTTCGGTAAACCTACCGCTCCTTACCTCATATTTTCTGGACAATCGCCCTGCCTCGGTTTATGCAGAGCTTGTCTCGATGAAGGGACGCCAAATCAGGGTTAAACCCCGGGAATCTGAGGTATTGAATGCCAATGTATATGGACATCCATAGAAACGTGGAAGGCATCACCCAGGAGGCTCTGGATGAAGCACATCGCAAGGATCTCGAAGTGCATGCAAAACACGGCGTTGAATTCGTTAACTATTGGTATAGCGAATCCGAAGGGGCAATCTTTTGCCTTTGCAAGGCCCCCAGCAAGGAGGCGGCAGAAGCTGTTCATCGCGAAGCCCATGGCGGTGTAGCCGATGAAATTATTGAAGTCCAACAAGGCGGCTGAAAAAGGGCCCGTGGCCGCTGGTGCTCATTGTCGATCACTCCGAGCGAATGACAACGGGTTGCTCCACGTCTGAGTCCAGCCGGGCGGGCGGCTTTAAATAACCTTATTAGTTCTAGACGGGCTGTCTTCTCATATTAAAATCGCAATTCGTTAAGGGCGGCATGCATGTAGCGTTCCGCAATTGGACGATAGACAAACCAACGAAGGAGCGGAACCATGGCGGACTCATTATATGAACGACTCGGCGGTTCGGAAGGAATTACTCAGATCGCCAGCGACGCGTTGGACAATCACCTTATCAACCCGCGGATAAAATCCCGCTACGAACATCTGGACCATCTCGAGTCAGTGAGAAGCGGTGCTGCCAACTTCTTTATTTCCGCCACCGGCGGCCCGGATGTCTATGAAGGCGGGAACATGCTGGAAACCCATAAAGGGATGAATATCGATGAGGCGGAGTATATGGCTGTTGTGGATGACATCCTTGATGCGCTGGATAAGAACAGCATTGCCCAGCGGGAACAGGAAGAGGTTTTATTTGCTCTATACAGCATGAGGCGGGAGATTCTTCACGTCTAGTCTGTCAGAACCTCAACAGCGCCTTTCATATTCGCTTTCAGGTGTACCTCATGAGGACATTTGCTCTCTACATGTTGATTCTTGCCGCAACCTTTGGCGTTGTGCTGGCCTATCGATCCACACGTACTCCATCCCTGAAGGCTGCTGCGGGCGAAGTCGATCCACTATCGAACGAACCGGCCGCACCCCAAGAAGAAAACGTCAAACCAAAGCCGGACATACGCGCCATGCTGCCTGCGCCGCCAAACCCCGAAGCGATATCGAAGCCGGCCGTACAAGTCCCCGTTCGGCAGAACAAACCTGCTACGCCAAAAATTAAACAGCAACCCAATCCGGACATGCGACGCCGACGGCAGGCCGCGCAGTACTGGAAGGATATGGCCAAGCGGTTTGAACAGCAGCAGACAAAGCTGAATCGGGAGAACGATCAGAACAGGCGGCTGAATCTGATCCGGAGCATGGCGGAACATGTTCGAGTCGATACGCTCGGCACACTCGACTGGGCCATGAGTCTGCTGGATCCGGAAGAACAGCGAGCCGCCCTTGAAGCAATCAACAAGAAAGCACTGTCCGGCATCGGTGCACGGATCGAGCCCGGACAGTCAGGACTTCCGAGGATCAAGGAAACAACCATTCTCAGCGCCGCCGCATCCACCGGGCGGGTTGAACCCGGAGATTCTATTTCGGGGATGGTGACCGAGGACGGATCAACCATCTCTTTCAAAGGACGCCCGATTCGGGAAGTTGTCCGGTTCTTGCGCGGACAACCCGGCACCGAGATCCGACTGTTGATGGAACGCGTGCCGACTGCCGGGAGCATACAACCGATCCCGTACGATGTACTCGTTCAGCGATCGCTGATCGTGATGCAGCCGCCCTTTTAACGGGGTAACAGCTTGAGCAATCAGTATTATTTCCGCCTAACGGTCAGGGAGTGGCAACCCGATAGAAGGCATTGCTTACGGGCGGTACGGGATCGCGCAAGATCAAGGCGGCTTCGCCGTTGTCCTCAAACTCCTGGCCGGAAACCGATACCCACGCATTGGAGGCCAGGTCATCCGTGCGGTATAGGGTAAAGCCCTCGTTATCGAACCATCCGATTTCGACATTGAACTTACCGCCGCCATCCATATAGCCGGAATAGAGGTGTGGCACGTTAATATATGTATCCAGCCTGTTGGTCAGACTTTCATAGGCGGCCTGTTCCGCTGGCAAGAGTGTGCCGGACAACAGATTGATGGCTTCCGGAAGGTCAACCGTCACGTTGTAGAGCTCCTCCGTGCCGTTGGTGTATCCGATATACTTGTAATCGCCATCCATAATGCTTTGGGCGGGTGCGTTGCCAGAGGCATTGTCCACCATGATGTCTGCCGGACTGCGCTGATAGTTTTCGCCACGCAACACGGCGGCGAATGAGCGTGTATCGAGCACGAGTTCTTCGGGCACAACCTCTTCGGTCTGCACGCCGAACAGTTCGAGAATGGTGGCATAGAGGTCGGCGGAATGCAGGAGCCCGTCGTAGGCCGTATTTTCCAGTCCGTTGCTGACCGCCGCCCCATAGACCAGCAGCGGTACGCGAATTCCACCTTCATACGGCGAGCCCTTGCCATGATTGGGATTTCTGGGAAATGGTGCCTGAAGAACTCTGCGCGGAGTGCCGTTGTCGCCCATAAAGATGACCGTGGTTTCTGACAAATCCACACTGCCGAGGAGTCGGGCGATCTCCGTATCCATCGCCTGCACCATCGATTCGTAGTGTGGACGCGAATTATCTGCTCCGTCATCGGTAATGCCGTCATAGTCGTGCAGATCGTTGGGCGGCCGTTGTAGTGGTGAATGTGGTGCGTTGAACGCCAGCCACAGGAACCATGAATGGCTGCCCTGCTGACCGATCCAGTCGATCGCGTCGTTCACGTTGTCGGTAGTGGCATAAACGGAATAGTTGTTGGTCGTTACGCCGTTTACGGTTTTGGACCAACTGTAATAATCGGCCACCCCGCCCCTAAGTCCGCCCGAAAAACGGGGCCAGCCGCCGATGGTGTTCGGTGAGTCGGCATTGTTGCCCAGGTGCCATTTCCCGACGTGGGCCAGCCGGTTTGAAATGACGCCCGATTCAATAAGCGCGTCAGGCAGAGTGAATTCGTTGGCCACCAGAAGATTGTTCTCCGGTGAGTAGACCCCGGTCCGGAACGCATAGCGGCCGGTCAGAATGGCGGAACGGGTCGGCGAACAGGTGGAGTAGGAATAGAAGCGCGTAAAGGTGATGCCGTTACTTTGGATGTTGTCGACGGTCGGCGTAGGCGGCAGTGAAGCGGAGGGATCATCATTGAAGGCCGCGAGGCTGTCGATACCTAGATCGTCGGCAATAATCAACAGCACATTGGTTGCAGATGCCATGGCAGGACCCGCCAGAAATATACTAATTAAAAAGCATGTAAACAGGTTGCTGGACTTCATCGAAAACTCATTCATTGCAACAAGACGACGTCAGCAGCCTGTTTATTGCAATAAAATCCCGATTAAACCTTTGAATGGAAGATATCCGCACAACACGCCACGTGATGGATTTCATCTCAAACCCGAGGTCATAGCGGTTTGCGTCTAAAAGGATCCTACGGTTTTTATTGCCAGCTCAAAAGAGCCTTCCTGCTTGTCGGAAATCAGAAAACCGACCTGACGGATATCGGATGCTTTCAACTGCGGCGCATCTGGAACAAACCGACCGCGAAACGTCGCGGTAAACTTGCTCCATGGAAACCGTAACTCCTGCCATTGACCCTGCACAGTTTGGAAATCGGCTTTGTAGGCCATTCCATCAAAACGCCCCGAGGTGCGCAGTCTAAGCTGATACCTTTTTCCGTCACCTTTGACACGGAGCATAATTCCATCTTTTCCGCTCAGAGCAAGAGACTCCAAGTCGTGCCGAACAGATGCAAACCCACCGTTGTTTTCCAATGACACCACACCACGAAAGACTAGAGTGTCGCCGTCGGCAAGCTCCAGTTCGCTTCGCGATACTC
>JABDQT010000057.1 GCA_013042165.1 Kiritimatiellales bacterium
GTTCATATCTCTCTCCTCCAGCCGACCGGTACGCCGGTTCCACCGCTTTCAGAAAATTTCGAATAACCAACATGGAACCGCAGAATCACGAAGGAACGTTCATTTCGAAATTCGACATTCCTTGTTCAATAGTCTGCGGTTCGAAAGGAGTCATAAAATGATGACTGACTACAAGGCCTTCATGAACGAAGGCGATAAATATCTCAAAACGGCGCGGGGCGGCGTGAAGCGCCCGGCCGTCTTTACCGGTGAAATCCTTTACAACATAATCGGGCTCGCCATCGAAAAGCACGTCATGGGCGCGCTCATGGCCAAAGGTAAACTGGCCGACAACCATACCTTTACCGACCTGATCGATGCCGCCGACCAGGTGGGCGGTATTGATGAACCGATTGCGGTGCAGCTACGCAAGTTTGAGTCGTACCAGAATATCTGCCCCGTCTTCGCCGGGTATCACCGCACCGAACCACCGGCCGAAGCCATCCCCGAAATGCTCGAAACCGCCGAAGCCGTGCAATCCTGGGCCGAAAAACTCATCGCCGCATAGAAAACAAAAAGAAGCCACGGACAAACACGGAAGAACACAGAAAGAAAGATCCGTGTAAATCGGTGTTAATCTGTGGCCTTAAAAATAGGAATAGAAAATGAACTGTGGAACATCAACCTCATCATGTGGCTCGTGCTCGGGATGCGAATCAGCCCCTGCTGCAGCCGTCGAAAAACCCCTCGGAAAGATTACCGCCATCCTGGCCGACCTCGGCCTCGAAGTGACGTATGCCTACGACGACCTCGTCTTTGTGCAGCATTCAGCCTTCCTGCTCCAGTTTTTGGAAGATCCAACCACGCTGAAACTTTACACCAACACCGAATGCAATCCCCAGGAAGCCAACGATACGGCCTCCAGCATCGTCCTTGAGTTCGACCGCTCCGGCTTCACTCTCGATCCTTCAGGCAAGTACACTCTCTCCCAAAACGAAGATGAAACACTCCGTATCGAATTCTGCGGTTGCGGCAATTAATCGGGTCTGTGGCGCAGACTAAAGGCAGGGCGCTCTGTCCCGCCAAAGCGGGAAGCCATCCCTACCCCACGAAGACAGGAGGCAACGATGAAAAGATGGGTCTGTTCAATTTGCGGCCATGTGCATGAGGGCAAGGAACCTCTTCCGTTTTGTCCAACCTGCAAGGCGAACGGCACGAAATTTTTAAGTGCTTCTGCGTAAGGCAATCAACATGAAGAAACTGCTTTTTTATGAAAAACCGGGTTGCCAGGGAAACGCCCGTCAAAAAGCTGTACTGGAATCCAGCGGCTACATTCTCGAGGTAAAGTCCATACTGGATGAACCGTGGGAGTGCGATCTTCTGCAGTCGTTCTTCGGTGACCGGCCGGTGACGGAGTGGTTCAACGATAAGGCTCCGGCCATCAAACAAGGTGAGGTTGATCCATCTTCATTCGATGCAGCAGGCGCATTGGATATCATGCTGCGCGAACCGATTCTGATCCGCCGCCCACTCATTGAGCTGGATGAACAACGGATGTGCGGCTTCGACGATGAAGTGCTCGACATGCTGGCTATCAGCGCGAGTCCCAAGGGGTTGGAAGCTTGTCAGAACACCAAGGAGCGCTGCGAATAGCAGCTTTGTTTTCTGCAATGAAGAATGTACGCCCACCGACTTGTCTCGCCATAGCCTTGGACGACGGCAGAAGCCGACGCGGTAGCGGAACAGGTGGTAAAAAGCTTTTCCACATCTGGATTTTCCATCATCCCCAAAAGCACCTACTGACATCTTTGTACAACATTTTTTGTGTTCGTCTCCAACGGCCGGAAAAAAATGTCGAAACTTCGCTTAACCCATTGTTTTTCCGAGGGTTGGAAAAGCACCTCAACCTAGGGCCGGAACAGGCGGAAATATTTTTCCGTAATGCGTATTGCGTAATGCGCAATCCCTCCAGGCCACCGATTTTTTTTAACAACTAACAACCAACTACTTACAACTGCGCGGCTGATACCGCGCTCCGCGCTGGCACACCTGTTGCATTAAGGAGTTCCATTAATTTGGAACAGGAAAATGGCCGAATGACAGGCAGAAAAATTTAATGGCAGAAAAATTAAACTCCCCGAGTGCAGGGCACCATATTTTACCGTCCCATCTTTCTGCCTAAAAAAAGTTTTTAGCGGACAGCACAAATGAGCAACGAAACAAATTGGGATAAGTAGGCAGAATAATTATGAGGCAGAATAATTTCCAGACACCGAGTGCAGGGCAACAGCATCATTCTGCCTATTAATTATTCTGCCTGAAACATAGTCGGATTTGAACTGAGCAACTTAATGAGCAACGAAACTATCAACCTACTCGAGAAGCGCAAGCGCCAGGTACACGAAGGCGGCGAGTTTGCGATGGAGGCCGAGAAGCAGAGTCTCGCCGGCTCTGTCAGCCAGCGCTCCTGCAGCTTCTGCGGATCGCGGGTAGTGCTCTACCCGATCGCCGATGCGATCCATATTGTGCACGGCCCGATCGGCTGCGCGTCCTACACCTGGGATATCCGCGGTGCCCTCTCCTCCGGCC
>JABDQT010000058.1 GCA_013042165.1 Kiritimatiellales bacterium
CTGCTTGATGGCCGCTTGGCCCCGTCCCCCGAAGACGTCGCTGCGTTGGCCCGGCCAGTGCTCAGCCACCGAATGGCGCTGACCTTCGCCGCACGCGCCGAAGGCGCGGTGCTTGAGCAGGTCATTGACGAAGTGACCGAACGGGTTCTGCGCGCACCGCGTGCCGCTTGAGCGATACCGCCTTACATACCCCGGACACGCTCCGGTCCCGGTCCGAAGCGGTCGCGGCCAGCCTTCCGGCGTTGATGGCGGATGCGCAGCATCTCGCCGCGACAGTGCTGTTGGGTGTGCATGGCCGCAAACGCGCGGGTACCGGTGATGAGTTCTGGCAATACCGCCCCGCGCAAGCCGGGGATCCGTATCGTAGCATCGACTGGCGCCGCTCGGCGCGGGCCGACACGCATTTTGTGCGTCAGACGGAATGGCAGGCTGCGCAATCGGTGATGCTGGGTGTCGACGATGCCGCATCAATGACCTTCACCGGCCATGCGTCTCGCCCATCCAAGCTGCGCCGGCAGAGGAAGTTCCTGCCGCACAAGAAAAGCCGGAGAGCGATCCCAATCTGATCGAGCTGAAGAAGCCCAAGGTCATCGTTAAGGATTTCGCCGAAATGATGGGTATGAAGCCCAACATGGTGATCGCCGAGCTGATGAAGATGAACGTGTTCGCCTCTATCAATGCCGAGATTGACCTCAAAATTGCCAAGGAAATCGGCGAAAAGCATGGCTTTACGGTCCGCAAGGAAGAAAAGAAGAAGGCGGCTCCCGTTCCGCCGAGCACCGCGAAAAAGATTGCCGCAAAGAAGAAGCAAGAGGTCGAAGACGCACCCGATGCGCTCCTGCCGCGGCCGCCGGTAGTCACCTTCATGGGGCATGTCGACCACGGCAAGACATCGCTGCTCGACAAGGTTCGCAACACGCGTGTTACAGCCGGCGAGTCCGGGGGCATCACGCAGCACATCGGGGCGTATACCGTTGAGATTAACGACAGCAAAATTACGTTTCTCGACACCCCGGGTCATGCCGCCTTTACGGCGATGCGCGCGCGGGGAGCAAACCTTACCGACATTGCCGTACTGGTCGTTGCGGCAGACGATGGCGTGATGCCGCAAACCATCGAAGCCATCAAGCATGCGAAGGCGGCCGGCGTCTGCACCATTATTGCCATGAACAAAATGGATCTTCGCAGTGCCAACCCGGACCGACTGAAGCAGCAGCTTCAGGAAAACGATGTGATGGTTGAAGACTGGGGCGGCGATATTGGCTGCATTCCGGTGAGTGCTGAAACCGGTGAAGGAATCGATGCGCTGCTCGAACGCATTCTGCTCGAATCGGAGATGCTCGAGCTGAAGGCAAACCCGAACAAGGCGGCCAACGGATTTGTGGTCGAGGCGCAGATGGAGCCGGGCATGGGTCCGACTGCAAGCGTGCTCGTTAAAAGCGGAACACTCAAGGTGGGCGACAACGTCGTCTGCGGAAAATACTGGGGACGCATCAAGGCGCTCATCAGCGACCAGGGCAAGAAGGTGCGGGCTGCCGGCCCGTCGACCGCCGTTAAGATTCTAGGACTGACGAATGTGCCCGGAGCCGGAGATGAGTTCCAGGTGATGTCGACCGATCGGGAAGCAAAATCGATCTCCGAGGAGATGCAGGCCGAAGACCGCACCCTGCAGCTGCAGGGCGGCGTGGCGCCAAAGAAAATGTCGCTTGATGATCTGTTCGGAAGCGCTGATGCCGGTCCCGAGAAAAAAGAGCTGAAGGTACTCATCAAAACCGATGTGCATGGCTCGCTGGAGGCTATTGAGCAGTCGCTGCGCGGGATCAAGAGCGAAAAGGTCGAAATTAACATAATCGGCAATGATGTCGGGAATATTACGGTCAATGATGTCATGCTGGCCAGCGCCTCCGATGCCATTATTCTGGGGTTCCACACCGGCAAGGAAAACGGTGCAAATGCCGCCGCTAAGCGGGAGGGTGTGGAGATCCGCCTCTACAGCATTATCTATGAATTAATCGAAGATGTTGAAAGCGCGATGAAGGGGCTGCTGGAACCGGAGCTGCGTGAGCAGGTGATCGGCGAGGCTGAGATTCGCGAGGTGTTCGAGCTGAGCCGCAAGAGCAAGATCGCCGGGTGCATGGTGATGAGCGGCCGCATCAGTGCCAAAGCAAGAATTCGTATCAAAAACGGCAACGACATTCTGTTCGAAGGGCTCATCGGATCACTCAAGCGGTTCCAAAACGAAGCGCCGGAAGTCCGTCAAGGTCAGGAGTGCGGTATCCGTCCCGACAACTTCACGAACTTCAATGCGGGCGACACCATCGAGGCCTACATCGTGGAGAAGATCACGCAGGAACTTTGATCGTTCGAGGTGCTTGTGCATCAAGAAAACCGTCCGGCTGCCGGGCGGTTTTTTTTGTGTCATCGAGAAACAGTTTTTACCTTCCAATAATCAAAAAAAATATTGCACACCACACGAACATGGACACGTGTTTTTCTATCTCAAACGGGTTGCATAACTTTTGCTTTGTGCTTATAAACGAATTTCAGAAGGACGGTTGTTGGATGTTCTTTGTTTGAATTCAACCTCGGTTGATCAGTGGAGTCATCTCACTGACGATTATCAGGAGTAAAAACTAGGAGGCTAAAATGGCAGCGAAGAAGAAAGCAGCAAAGAAGAAGGCTCCGGCTAAAAAGAAGGCCGTGAAGAAAGCGCCAGCCAAGAAGAAGGCTGCGAAGAAAGCACCAGCCAAGAAGAAGGCTGCGAAGAAAGCTCCGGCTAAGAAGAAGGCTGCCAAGAAGGCACCGGCCAAGAAGAAAGCCGCAAAGAAAAAGGCTCCGGCTAAGAAGAAGGCCGCCAAGAAAAAAGCTCCGGCC
>JABDQT010000192.1 GCA_013042165.1 Kiritimatiellales bacterium
ATTGCGTATTGCGTATTGCGTATTGCGTATTGCGTATTGCGTATTGCGTATTGCGTATTGCGTATTAGGTTTTTCCAATGCATGGAAGAGGTCAAGCAATACGTAGTACGTAATCTGAAATAATAAACCACCAAAAAAGCGCCCCCCGTTTAGAGGACGCCTTTGAGCATAGCCTTCGAACAAGCCGAAGCCTACTTAACCTTTTCTTCCTTATGCCACAGCAGGACAACCGGTGTGGCGACAAAGATGGATGAATAGGTGCCCACCAGAATACCGATGCAGAGCGCCAGCGCAAAGTCCTTCACGGCACCGCCGCCGACAACCAGCAGCATCACGACCGTGAGCAACGTGGTAAACGAAGTCAGCACCGTACGGCTGAGGGTCTGGTTGATCGAAAGGTTGGCAATCTCCTTGTAGGACTTGCCCTTGACGATCTTCAGATCTTCACGGATACGGTCGAACACCACGATGGTGTCATTGACCGAGTACCCCACAATCGTGAGCAATGCCGCAATGATCGGCATGCTCAACTCATGGCCCAGTGCGCAGAAAATACCGACGGTAATCAAAACGTCATGCGCCAAGGCGGTGATCGCACCCATCGCAAAAGCGAATTCGAAGCGGATGGAAATGTAGATAATGATGCCAATCAGCGCAAAAATGATGGCCTTGATTCCCTTCGCCTTCAACTCGGCACCGATCTGGGAGCCGACGCTGTCGGTCTTGACGATCTCCGGACTGCCATCGAGGGCAAGCACGGCTTCCTGCGCCGGAATCTCCTGACCTTCCATCTCCTTGAGTTTCATATCGAGCAGATGTTGATCCCCATCGGTCATCGGCGTCAGGGCAGCCGTGGTGAAACCGGCATCATCGAGTGCGCCGCGGATCGTTTCCAGCGGCTGCTCCTGCTCAAAGCTGAACGTGGTTACCGTACCGCCGGTGAAGTCCACGCCGAAGTTGGCATCGCCCTTCGTGAAAAAGAGGCCCCAGGTTCCGAGAATGACAGCCAGGGAAACGATTCCGGCAATCTTGCGACCGGCCAGAAAGTTAAAGTTGGCATTCTGCAGGAACGGAATGGACATCATTCTGACCGATTTCAGCATCTTGGCATCCGCCAGCGTGTTGAAGAACAGGCGGGTCATGACGAGCACGATGAACATGCTGACCAGAATACCGGCGCTCAGGGTGACCGCGAATCCGCGAATCGGGCCCGACCCCTGCCAGAAAAGAATGATCGCCGTCAGCAGCGTGGTGACGTTTGCGTCAAGAATTGTGCTGAACGCCTTGTTGTAGCCGGCGTTGATGGCACCCGAGATCGACTTGCCGACCTTCCACTCCTCGCGCATGCGCTCGAAGGTCAGTACGTTGGCATCAACCGCCATCCCGACCGTCAGCACAATACCGGCGATACCGTAGAGCGTGAGGGTCGGCAGGCTGACCGCAGACCCTTCAAGTGAACCGGACAGCACACCCAGAAAACCGGCGGAAACCACCATGCCCACCGGCAGGAGCAACAGCACGAACGCCAGCGAGAGATTGGCAATCAGGCCCGGAACCATGTAGTAAATCAGCATGAACGCCAGTACGGCAATACCACCGTAGATAATGGCCTGCTTGCCGCTGTCAATGGAGTCCTGACCCAATGTCGGCGAAACCGTGCGCTCTTCCACAATTTTTACGCGGCCCGGCAAGGCGCCCGCTTTGAGCACATTCACCAGTCGACGGGCTTCCGTCACAGAAAAGCTGCCGGAAATCTCGGCGCGTCCGCTGTAGATGGCCTCGTTGATGCGCGGCGCGGAATAGAGTGTGTCGTCGAGAATGATGGCCAGGCGACGGTAGGTTCCGTCCTCCTTCGGGCTGTTGGCATCGGTTACCCGGCCGAACGCTTTTTTGCCTTCGCCGTCAAACTCAAGCGAGATAGCCGGCAAGCCGGTCATCTGGTCGTAGGTCACAAATGCATCCTTGATCTTGTCGCCACCGAGCTGGCTGCGGCGCTCGACAAACTCCGGGCGGTAGATGGTGGAGCCGTCCTGCAGGCGGTCAGTCATCAACATGAAATCGGCCGATTTGGTGCCGAAACGCTTGAGGCGTTCATAAAAGGTGCGGTCTAGCTGATCGTCGGACATCGCGGACCGGTCGCGCAGAAAGTATGGCCCGGAGCGATCCTGCCCGGCCATTCTGAAACCCTGCGGGATTCGGCCGCTGTTGACCAGTTCAGCCACCCATTTTTCACTCTCGATGTGCACCAGTTTAAAGTTCAGTACGGCATCGCGGGACATTTGCCCCTTGGCCTCGGCACGGGTATCCTCATCGGCACCCGGCAGACGAATTACGATACGGCTGTCGCCTTCCGGATAGATTTCCGGTTCGGCGGTGCCCAGCACATCGATGCGGTTGCGGATTACCTCGACGGCGATTTCGCGCACGCGCTCGACCTCTTCGTCCAGCTTCGATGCACTGATCTCCTCAACGGTCTCGGCTTCTTCCCGCTCGACCATCTTCTTGGCGACATCCTCGGCATCAACCTCAACGACGAAACTCGAGCCGCCCTTCAGATCGAGACCCAGCTTCACTTTTTGACTGATCGGAGTAACCAGCGAGATTGACCAGAGCACCAGGATGCCCAGCAGGAGCCACTTCCAGAGTTTATTCTTATCCATTGTCGTAAACCTTTCTACTTGGATCCTTCAATCTCGGTCGGGGTTTCACCCTTTTCCAGAATTTGGGAAATAGCTGCGCGAACCACCTCAACCTTGGTGTTTTCCGCAATGCGAACCACCAGCGTGCTTTCCTTGACGTTCGTCACTTCACCAATGATTCCGCTGGTGAGCAGGACGCGTGCGCCGCTCTTGACGCTGGCAATCATTTCCTTGCGCGCCTTTTCGCGGCGGCGCTGTGGGCGGATCATCATGAAATACATGATGGCAAACAGGATGACCATCATGATGGGAAACTGGAACGGCGAGCCCGCAGGCGCGGCGGCCGGCGCAGCTTCGGCGATGGTGAGGGGTAATAAATACATCAGTTGTTCTCCTTTACGTTTAACGCATGTTCTTCAGAAACCACGCGATAGCCGGAGTGGAAATCCCTGCGGAACACATCGAACCGCTCCTCCGCTATCGCCTTTCTCATATCCTTCATAAAATCCAGATAGCAATGCAGATTGTGCATCGTTATCAGCCGCAGCCCCAGAATCTCGCCGACGTTGACCAGATGGCGCACATAGGCCCGCGTAAAATTCCGGCACGCGTAGCAGGTGCATCCTTCCTCCAACGGGCGGGTGTCCTCCTTATAGAGGGCCGCTTTTACAGGGTAGCGACCGCGCCGCGTCGAAACCGTTCCGTTGCGCGCCTGCCGCGTCGGGATCACGCAGTCGAACATATCGACTCCGCGGGCCACCGACTCCACCATCTGGGCCATTTCGCCTACACCCATCAGGTAGCGCGGCTTCTCCGCCGGCAGATGGTTGACCGTATCATCCACCCCCCGCAGGATCAGCTCGTCGGGTTCCCCCACGCTGACTCCGCCAATGGCATACCCGTCGAAATCCATCTCGACCAGCGCCTTGGCGCACTCTTCGCGCAAATCAGAAAAAACGCTGCCCTGGACGATACCGAAAACCAACTGGCCTTCCGCCCGGGCCGCTTCCCTGCAAATAGCCGCCCAATCTAGGGTTCTGCGTACGGCTTGGCAAGCGTAATCCTTATCGCACGGGTACGGTGGACACTCATCGAAAACCATGGCGATATCCGATCCGAGCTTGCGCTGGATCTCCATTGATTCCCGCGGGCCGATGAAATGGTTCCGGCCGTCGGAATGCGACTGGAACGAGACGCCTTCGGCGGTGATTTTGTTCAGACTGCCGAGGCTGAACACCTGATAGCCGCCGCTGTCGGTCAAGATGGCGCGATCCCACCCCATGAATTGGTGCAGCCCGCCCATGCGCTCGATCAGGTCGGGGCCCGGCCGATCGTTGAGGTGATAGGTATTGCCCAGCAGGATTTCGCAGCCAAGTTCCTCCATTTCGTGCGGCGACATGCTCTTGACGGTCGCCTGCGTGCCGACCGGCATAAAGACCGGTGTCTCCACCGTGCCATGCGCCGTCTGCAGCCGTCCCCGGCGCGCAGCGCAGGATGGATCGTGATCAAGAAGCTCGAATGTACCTGGCATAGATTTAAGCATTAAGTGTTAAGTGGTTAAGTTCGTTGCATCGACGGCGCTCACCAGTGCCTTATGCCTCTTGCCAAGTGCCTATTTTACGTCTTCGTAAAACTTGGCGAATGCGGTCTGCATGTAGGGCACCAGCCAGAGGAAACCGATCCCGAAGGTAAAGAAAACCGCCAGCAGCGCCCATCCGAAGAAACGCCAGTGCAGACAGAAAAACTTCCACTTGTTGCCGGCCATCATCTCCTTGCTGCGACGGATCGCCTCCAGCGCCCCGCAATCCTCATCATCGGCAATGATGAAAAAAGCCATCGCATAGCGGAACGTGGCAATAATGCCGGGAATGATCAGCAGCAGCGTCCAGAGCAATACAAACAGCGAGTAGAAAAAATAGACGCAGAAGGATTTCCAGAAGCGTCGGAAGCCGACAAACAGCAACTCCAAGCGGGCCTCCCCCTCTTGCGCAATCCCGAGAAAGAAGGCCATAAAACCAACCGTGAAGGCGCCTGAAACGAGCAGCTCGACAATCTGGGAAACCGACTGCATTGCATTGGTTGCTGCAGTCATATCGCCCCCCGCCACACCACTGACCACACCCACGAAAAAGACGGATGAAAAAACAAACAGGGAAAAACTCATCACAAGCACGGTGTAGAGCACGTAGCCCAGTATCGACATGCCCCAGATGCCGGAAAGGCTCATTCGAGCCTGCGCCATCAGGTCACTGTTCGGCGTGCCCCCAACCGCTTCATCCAGTTCAGCTGACTTCAGCGAGCCATCGTCATTAATAAAATCGTTCAAACCTGCCATGCGAACCCCCTTGCAAAATTAAGATGCGGATATTGCCTAAAACGCCTCGTCAAACCAAGCCGTATCAATGCCGAGATT
>JABDQT010000196.1 GCA_013042165.1 Kiritimatiellales bacterium
GGTATAGAGTCCTCGGATTAAAACAAGGGGATCGTGCCGCCCTAATGATGCGGAATCTTTGCATCGGGTTTTCCATGGGGCGCGGTCCAACATGAAACGGAGGTTCACCATGGAAGAATTATTTGCAGGACAAGGCGTACTGCTGGGTCTGGGCTTTTTGGTGCTCGGCTTCTTTTTCCACGCCTATATCACCAAAACCAACGCCATTGCGGCAGGCAAGCAGGCCAAGGCCATCCTCTCGGAGGCCCAGAAGGAAGCCGATGTTATTCGGCGCGAGGCCAAAGTCCAGGCCAAGGATGCGATCCTGCGCGCACGCGAAAATTCCGAACGCGACCTGACCACACAACGCAGGGATATCCTCGATCTTGAAAAACGCGTGGTCGGGCGGGAGAAAAACCTGACCGGTAAACTGGATATGCTCAGCAGCAAAGAGCTTCTGGTGGCGGAAAAAATGACGGAAGTGGCCAACGAAAAGGAATCCCTGCTCAATCAGCAGAAGGAACTGGACCGTCTGATCACCGAGGAAAACCAGCGCATCGAAGATGCCGCCTCCCTCTCCCGCAACGAAGCCCGCACAACCATCATGAAGCGGATGGAAGACGAGTTGCAGGCCGAGGCCGACAGCCTGGTCCGCCACGCGCAGAAAGCCGCCAAGGAAGATGCCCGGATAAAGGCGCGGGACATCATTGCCACGGCCATCCAGCGCTATGCCGCCGAGACCGTCTGCGACCTTACCACCAGCACCGTGACGCTGGCAAGCGATGACATCAAAGGCCGCATCATCGGCCGCGAAGGGCGCAACATTAAATCATTTGAATCCGAAACCGGCGTAAATGTTCTGATTGATGAAACTCCGGAAGTCGTGGTGCTGTCCAGCTATGATCCCATCCGCCGCGAAGTGGCCCGCGTGGCGCTGGAACGCCTGATTGAAGACGGCCGCATTCACCCCGCCCGAATCGAAGAAACCGTGGCCAAGGTGCGCCAGGAAATCGACGACACCATTCGCCGTGCCGGCGAGGATGCCCTGTTCGGGCTGGGTCTGACCGGCGTGGCTCCCGAACTGGTTCACACCCTCGGCAAACTTAAGTTCCGCACCAGCTACAAGCAGAATGTACTCGACCATTCGATCGAAGCCGCACACATCATGGCGCTCATGGCCGCCGAGCTGGGACTCGATCCGAAAATCGCCAAGCGCGTCGGCATCTTTCACGACATCGGCAAAGCCATTGACCATGAAGCCGAGGGCGGTCACGCCATTCTCGGCGCCAATCTCCTGCGGAAGCATGGCGAGGACCGGATCGTCTATAATGCCGTCGGCTCGCACCATGAAGAGATGGAACGCGAAAGCGTCTATGCGGTTTTGTGCGATGCAGCGGATGCGCTGACCGCAGCGCGCCCCGGAGCGCGCGTCGAAGCCACCGATCTATACATCCAGCGGCTCGAGCAGATTGAGAAGATCGCCAATCAGTATCCGGGCGTCACGAGCAGCTATGCGGTCCAGGCCGGGCGGGAAATCCGCGTGATGGTGGAACCCGAAAAACTCAACGACCACGGTGCATCCTTGCTTGCCAAGAACATCGCAAAGCAGATTGGCGCCGAGGTTAAGATTCCGGGAACCGTCCGCATTACGGTGATTCGGGAAACCCGTTGCGTGGAATATGCCAAGTAGGAGTGAGAGCATGGGCAGGATCGTCGAGCTGCAGCATCCACTGGTCGCCCATCATCTCAAAGAACTGCGCGACAAAAACACGTCACCCTGGGTATTTCGCGATCAAATCCGGCGACTGACCGTTTTTCTTGCCCACGAAGCCACCGGCACACTCCCTCTTCAAGGCGACACGGTTGAGACCCCTCTGACGACAACCGACTGTGAAACGCTGGGTTGCCGGGTGGGACTAGTGCCCATTCTACGGGCGGGACTGGGCATGTGCCCGGCCGTGCTCGACCTGCTACCTCAGGCGGAAGTCTGGCATCTTGGATTTTATCGCGATGAAACGACTTTTTCGCCGGTTGAATATTACCGCAAATTCTCGGACTCTCCCCCTGATGTGGCGCTGGTACTTGATCCAATGCTCGCCACGGGCGGATCGGCCTGCGAGGGCATCGGCATGGTGAAAAACTGGGGTGTGAAGAAGATTGCCCTGCTGTGTATCATTGCCGCTCCCGAAGGTATGGCCAAAGTTTCGGACACTCATCCCGACATCGATATTTTCACCTGCTCCATTGATGAGCGCTTGAACGACAAAGCCTATATCGTCCCGGGTCTCGGTGACGCCGGCGACCGCATGTTCAACACACTGTAAAATAAGAAATCCCAACCCATGGAGGACATACTATGAATAAGACAGCCACATACCTGACAGCTGGAGTCCTGTTTGCCGCAGCAATCAGTACCACCGTTCAGGCGCACTGCCAGATTCCCTGCGGAATATACGATGATCAGATGCGCATTCATATGATGGAAGAGCATGTGACCACCATCGAGAAATCGATGAAAGAGATCGCTGCATCACCGAACCAGAACCAGGCCGTACGGTGGGTGCTCAACAAGGAAACGCATGCCGACGAACTGAGCGAAATCGTCACCTATTATTTCCTCGCCCAGCGCATTAAACCCGGCATGGATCATTACGAGGAAAACCTGAAGACACTGCATGAAATTCTGGTGTATTCCATGAAAGCCAAGCAAACCGCCGATCTGGCGAATGTGGAAAAACTAAAGGAACTGATCCACAATCTTGAACACACCTATTTCGGCGAAGCGCACAAGCATTAGGTACCGGGGCTACCACCAGAGTTTGTAGCTCGGGTCGAGCTGGAATGCGTTCTCGATATGCCGAATCTCGGGAGTTCGGGCATGCGGCTCGCCGACGACTTCCACCGCATCGAACCGGATATAGTCCGGTTGGATGCGGTTCTTCTTCAGATAGGAGATGGCCGCCCGTGAAAGCCGCTTCCGCTTCTGGCTGTTCACAGCGGAAAAGGGCCGGCCAAAGCGTTCATTCCGGCGTGTCTTGACCTCGACAAACACGATCACCTGCTCGTGCCCGGCAACGATATCTATTTCATCGTGTTTACCGACCAGCACCCGTTTCCCAAGAATCTTCCATCCCTTTTTCCTGAGAAAGCGAGCCGCCTGCTGCTCGCCCCATCGGCCTGCCGCAAG
>JABDQT010000198.1 GCA_013042165.1 Kiritimatiellales bacterium
TCACAATCCGCGCGTCTTCTTGATGGAGTCGTAGGCTTCGTTGACCTGAGTCAGCTGATCGTGCGCATAGGTCATGAATTCGTCGGGCAGCCCTTTCGACGCGAGTTTATCGGGATGGAAATCAACACACTTCTGCCGATAGGCGCGCTTGATTTCCGCCTCGGACGCATCGGCGGAAACTCCGAGGACCTTGTAGGCATTGTCGAGCGAGCCCGGCGTGCTTCCCCGCACGCCCCCAAGCATGGCATCGATGGTGCCGGGCCGTAGACGGAAGGCGCGCTCGGCCTGCAGAAGGATCTCGCGCTCATTCGGGTGGATCTGCCCGTCGGCCGACGCCACGGCGTGCAAGGCCCCCACGAAGGTCATGGCGATCTGGGGATTGAACTGCACGACCGAAGCCAGCTGGTTGAGATAGTCGGCCGCACTGTGCGGGTCATCCTTGGCGTTTCGGAAGATGCCGATGGCGGTTTCGAGCATGGGTCCGGTGTAGCCGAAGCGTGCCATGATCTGTTCGACGGCCGCGATTTCCGGTTCGGTAATCCGCCCGTCGGCTTGCGCCATTTTAGCCAGGCAGCCGAAGAAGGCCACCTGGATTGTTTGGGCCGTGGTTTTGACGCGGTCGGCGCCTTTGTCGAACTGATGCCCGATGCCGACACCCACCACGGTGCCGAGCGGACCGAGCAGCGAACCCAGCACGCCGCCGATAACTTTACCTGTCCATGCCATATGAAAACCTGTTGTGTATTTCGTTCTGCGTATTGAAAAAGAAGGGGCATCGTAACGGAATGTCTGGTCGATTCAACGGCAAATAGGCAGGATGCCGGCTCCATGAATGAGCAACCGAACAATCCACTGCACGGCATCACGCTGGAAAAGCTGCTGAACCGGCTGGTGGACCACTATGGCTGGGACGAGCTGGGGCGACGGATCGATATCCGCTGCTTCAACTGGGAGCCGAGCATTAAATCGAGCCTCAAGTTTCTGCGCAAGACCCCGTGGGCGCGCGATCAGGTCGAAGCGCTTTATCTGGAGACGGACTTCGACTAATCCAGGCCCTCGAGGTGCGAGGTGAGCAGCTGGCCCTTGTGGTCGATGGCATCGGGATAGTCGGTCCGGAGCTCATCGAAGAGTTTTTTGGCCGCATCGTTCTTCCCGTCGCGCTTGTAGCGCATGCCGAGATAGAGCCGCGCGTAGGCTCCGACCTGCACCCCGTTGGGATAGAAGCAGCTGTTATGCTTTTCGATCGCCCGCTGGAGCAGTCGCAGCTGCTCAGCGCCCTCGGAGGCCTGCGCCAGCGCCAGCACTGCACAGCCGGTACGATTGGCCGCAGGATACTTTTCGGTCAGGAAGGCCACCGCCTTTTTTGCCTCCTCGGTTTTCCAGTCCTGCTCGGCGGCCAGATAGGCCTTTTCGATCAGGTTGAGATCGTGGCGGATCAGGAACTCGGCGTCCATCAGCATGCGTTCGCGCGCAATCGCCCGCTGTTGGTCGGCGACCGCCTTGACGCGCTCCTCCTCCAGCACCGGTGCCAGCTTTTCCTCCAGCTCGGCTACGCGTGTTTCAAGGGCAACGATGCGCTGCAGGAGGACGCTTTCGTCGGCATGCACGGTGGCTGCAAAGAGGCATAGGCAGGCAAGGACGCGCTTCATCATGTTCTCCCGAATCATTCCAACTTAAAACCGATTTATGATGCCTGCCTCTGTCAGGAAGTAGGCCATGTAAATCACCATCACGACAATCACCGCCAGCTTCAGCGCAAGCCGGATCGCCTTGGAAGCAAGGGCGGCCACGCAGATCACGAAACCGCAGATCAGAATGATCCACGTCATCGGATCCATGTTTTGTAACGGTGTCATAGCATGCCCTCACTGTCTTCAAACCACAAACATAGCGGCTTACTTGCCGAATGTCTTTTCGATTGTCAGGTTTTTGAGGCGTCCCGCTCAATCTCGGAAACCGGCAAAGCCGCTGATCACATCCAGATCATCGTCCACGCTTGTCCAAGAAGGCCAGAGTCGGCCGTGCATGGAAAAAAACAATGAAAAATGAAGAACAGTGCAGGCAGGAGAGATAAACAGTTTCTTGGTTGTGCATAGGCAATCCGGCGGAAAGGCCGTCTGCAGCCTAAGCAGGCGGCTATAAAAAAGCATATTATGATAACCTTAATCATGTATTCATTCTTGATCATTTGCTGTTGTTAAGGTAGGTTAGGCGGCCATTCATAAACCGGAGTTTTCTATGAAATTGATTCCCTTGTTACGTGCCGCCATTGTCGTTGTTTTTTTGCTCACTTCTCTCTCATCGTATGCCGCGGTAACTCATTGGCGGGTGGTCAAAGGACCGTTCTACCTGCAATCTGCAGATAATGCGCCGGATACAAGCACCACCAACTGGGGCATATACGGTGTCGTCGAAACCGATCTCCCCGGTGACGCCGCCTCGGTGGTCATCACGGGGGGCAATATTTCCGGCTCGATTCCTTATGGGTTTGAGGATGGAGAGTGGAACCTCGATGCCGTTTATCCCAGCAAGGCAGCACTGGATGCGGTTTTCCCATCTGACGCAAGTTATTCAATTATTCTCAGCGGTGGTACGCTCGGATCTGTTACGCAAGACATCACCTATGCCGCCGATGCCTATCCAAACACGCCCTATCTGACCGGTGCAGACTATTCCGACTGTCTGGCACTCGAGGCGTTGGAGCCGTTTGAAATCAACTGGAACAATGCAGGCACCACTACAACGGTCAGCCTGGAAATTTATACCGGAGCACAGTTGGATGAAGGAGATACGGTCTTTGAGATCTATTCCAATAACTATTCATCAGTTGCAATGCCCTGGAACCTTTTCGTGGCGAACAGCAATTATAACGGCTTCATCGATTTCGCGAACGCCGACCTGCAGAGCGGGGCCGGGGGCTTTGGTATCGATGGCGATGTTTCGTTCAACACATCACTGGCCTTCCATATTGATACGGTGAACACCGCTGTGGATTATGATGATTTTAGTGGAGGCACTAATTCTTCTTGGATCAGTTTTCTATCTGAGCCGGGGAAGCAGTTCACTCCGACGAACGACGTCCTTGAATTCACCAGTGGCACCGGTCCGGACGGGGATTCCGTTGCCTGGATCTACGATACGGACGCCCTGTCCTACACGCAGGACTGGTCGGTTGCTGTTGATTTGGCCAATCATATCGATCCATCCACGCTCACCATCGGGCAGGAACTCTATTTCACCTTGGTGGTCGGATCGGATGACCTAAGCTATCTTTTCCTGCTGGAAAACTACATGCAGGAATTGTATAGCGAAATTTTCCTCGGGGTCGATACCAATGGGGTAGAGGATGTCTTCAATGCCAGTGCTCAGATCTCCGAAGAGCAGTTGTCGCTGAAAGTCTCATTTGATGCCGATACGAAGCTGCTGACAGGTGCCTATAGTTTCGGTGGCGATTATATTGTTTTAACAAATTTTCCAACCGCGGACTGGGGCTTTTCTGATTCAGACACCTTCATTGCCGCCCTCTCTTGCGGCACCGATAGTTTGGCCATCTCTTCCGGCGAGCTATATGCTGACAACTTCCGGATTTATGGAGAAACCGCGTTAAGTAATGATGTGAGTCGAATTGAGCTGGAATACCTTCGGAGTTATGAATATCCGGACTCCCCCTCCAATGAACAAAACAACTGGTACCTCATTGATGTGCTGAGCAGTTATCGTGTTGATTCGATTAGTGTACTCACGGCCGCCGGAGATTATGTGGTCCTTCCCGATGGTTCTCCGGCCGCTGACGTAAACAATCTACAGGAAACCTCATTTGAAGCTGAGGAGGCCATTTCCGAACCTTGGGATCCGGCGAATGATGGAGACTGGACGATCACCTTCGGTTTCACGGATGGCACGTTCAGGTCGACCGTGGTTCCTTTCGCTCAAACGAATGGGGCGGCCATTCCAGTGATTAATAAGCGCCCATTCTTCACTGCACCGGTTCCGCTGCATGCGGTGGTTACCAATACATCGTCGTTGTCGGTTACCTTCAACACGGCAGATACTAACGCAAACTATGTCGAGATCAGCGAATGGATTGAAGAGGACCAGGATACGGAACCAATCCGCTTTTACAGTGATGGACTTTCAGATGTACTGGGCGTTGCTCCCGTGTTCGACGGCCCGCTGTCTACGACCTCCGCGGTAATCCCGATTGAAGAAGGAGAGCATGAGTGGCTGCTCTCGCATGGTTGGGCGAGGAGTGACTATAACGATGACGGGATTGGCTACATTGTCGTTAAACAGACAGAGAGCATCTATATGATCACCATCACAGCAGATGTCGATGGAGACAACATGGATGACGATTGGGAGCTTGAATTTTTCGGCGGAACCAATGTGGTGAATGGAGGCGCTGAGGATGACTTCGACGGTGATGGATTCTCCAATGTTGAGGAATTCATTGCCGGGATAAACCCGACCAACAGCGGCTCCGTCTTTGCCGTGGAAGAACCCGGGCCATCGCCTTCCGGCTTCGTAATCAACTGGAATTCGGTGGAGGGCCGCGAGTATGCCGTCTAC
>JABDQT010000212.1 GCA_013042165.1 Kiritimatiellales bacterium
GTCGGCACCTAGTTCCCTGCTGACCTGATCCACAGCCGCTTCGGCCTGCTCTACATCTTCAATAGTCACCCCGTCCTGGATCGGGATCCCATACCCCTTTAAAAGCGCCTTGGCCTGAAATTCATGAATCTTCATTGTTTATCGGTTTCCTTTTTTTCGACCTGCTCCACGGTATCGTGGATGAAACGTAAAATCTGGCGAATAGTGACCAGCCCGAACCCACCGTCCTTCAGCCGGATCGGCACATGGCGGTGGCCACTGATAGAGAGAATATTGATCACATCACCGATGGAGTTTTCCTCATCCATGATTTCATAGACCGGCCGCATGATAGTAGAAATGGTTGTACGATCGCGATCAATCGAAGTGAGCACCACATTGTGGATGATATCGCGCTCCGAGAGCATACCATACAGCCGCTTGGCATCGCCCACGAGGATGCATTCGATATGCGCCGCCTTGAAATGGGCAATCGCAGCGGAAATACTGTCGCGCGGGGAAAGCATTTTGGATCGCTTGTAATCGTAGTCGTAGAAAATCTTTCCGATCTTGGTCTTGAGGCTGGCGGTAAGCGGATCGGTCGATTTAAGCAGTGAATGAATCTGCTCGTCCATGACTTGCGATTCATCGTTGGCCAGCGTGCTGATGCCGCTGGAACGCCTGATCGACTGTCCCTGATTCGAAACCGTCCAGTATTCGGAACCGCGCAGCAGGGCCTGCAGGTTGCGCCTGCCCCTCAATGCGGTCACCTCCTTGATCTGCTCCTCCAGCTCCTCCTCATATACCGGCTTTTTAACTGCACGGAAAATTCCAACCGGCATGGGATATTCGGGATACTCCATCTTCGCCAGCATCGAGGCATAGACCGGGTCCTCGCGATACATGTCGTGCTTGACCAGATCCTTTTTCGTGACGCCTTGCTCACCGATGGTTACCACCACCGGATCGGTCCCGCGCAACATGATGCCCTTGTTTCGTTTTTCACCGTAGATGAGCGGCTTGCCCTGTTCGAGATAGAGCAGCCGGTCTTCCCGGCACGCACGGTCGGAGATTTCCGACCACGCCTTCTTGTTGAAGATCACACAGCTCTGCAGCACCTCGACGAAGGAAGTTCCTTTATGTTCCGCACCGGCCTTGAGCACCTCCGTAAGATGCTTTGGATCGGTATCGACAGCGCGCCCGATAAATGTGGCCTCTGATGCCAGTGCAATGCGCAGTGGATGAATCGGTTCATCGATAACGCCGTAAGGACTGGTTTTGGTGATCTGCCCCTTTTCCGACGTCGGGCTGTACTGGCCCTTGGTCAGTCCGTAGATTTTATTGTTCAGCAGAATAATGTTGAGATCGAGGTTACGCCGTAACGCATGGATCAGGTGGTTGCCGCCAATGCTCAATCCGTCGCCGTCGCCGGTGATGACCCACACCGAAAGCTCGGGATTGGTCACCTTGATGCCGGTCGCAATGGTGGGCGCACGCCCGTGGATGGAGTGAAAACCATACGTATCCATGTAATACGGAAACCGGCTGGAGCAGCCGATGCCGCTGACAAACACGATTTTCTCCTTTGGGATACCGAGTTGCGGCAACACATTCTGCACGGAGTTCAACACGGCATAATCGCCGCAGCCAGGGCACCAGCGCACCTCCGAAGAGGAGACGAAGTCCTTGCGGGTCAAATATTCCTTTAAACCATCCATGGCAGCCTCACGATAGGTACTCCCTGATTCCTTCGACCAGTTCCGCAATCCGGAACATGCGTCCCTGGATCCGGTTGAACGATTTGACATCCACCAGATATTCCGCCCGAAGCACCCGCGAGAGCTGCCCCAAATTGATTTCCGGCACCACGACACGCTCAAACGCGCGCAACACCTCACCGAGATTTTTCGGCAGCGGGTTGAGATGCCGCAAGTGCAGCTGACTGATTGAGTGTCCTTCGGCGCGCAGGCGCTCGATGGCCATTGTAATGGCGCCGCGTGTACTGCCCCAGCCAATCACCAGCAGCTTTCCGCTCTTCTCGCCCATCACCTCCAGGGGAACAATATCGTCGGCGATACGTTGCACTTTTTCGGCCCGGAGCCGGCACATCTTTTCGTGATTTTCCGGATCGTAACTGACAAGTCCCTCTTCGGTCTTCTCCAGTCCGCCAATGCGGTGTTCGAAACCCGGTCGCCCGGGAACCGCCAGCTTGCGCGACAGCGTTTTCGGATCGCGACAGTACGGCACATATTCCGCACCTTGCCGAATCGGCTCGACGGAAATGTCGGGGATATCCGTTACCGCGGGAATTTTCCAGGGCTCGGATCCGTTGGCGAGATAGGTGTCCGTCAACATCACGACCGGCATGCGGTACTTAAGCGCAATACGCGCGGCCTCGATTGCGCAATCGAAGCAGTCGGCCGGCGAGGCGGCGGCCACGACCGCCACGGGCGACTCGCCGTTGCGCCCATAGAGGGTTTGCAGCAAATCCGCCTGCTCGGTCTTCGTCGGCATGCCCGTACTC